>JASEHN010000610.1 GCA_030018715.1 Thermodesulfobacteriota bacterium
TGAAATGATTCCCTTGGGGGTGGCAGAAAAGAATGGCGGGGGAGTTCTTCGATCGGGTATTTTCCATAGTGGCGCACGGCCGCAATGGCGGCGTGGACATGGTCAGTAGGGGTATGGACTGAAATATCATTGAAAAAAATGATCAAGCGGCGATCCACCTTTTCTCCAACCCGGACATACTCCCGGCAGCGCTCTATAATCTTTTCGATGGGACCATCCTGCAGAAGATGGGTGTCAATGCCCAACATCAGGGGCATCTTCTTTTCCTGAGCAAATTCGACATAAGGGTCAGGGCCGGTTTCAGCTACATCTGGGTCGAGGCACATCAATAGATTCGGGCTCATCATGGCCATTAGTTCCAGCATCCGGCGGAAGTGTTTGGGGTGCTTGTAGAGATAGCTTTGTCCCCAATAGCCCATACTGATTACGGGGCCAATCTTTTCATTCATCCGGGCAACGTAAGGCCTGACGAATTCTTCCAGAATGGGAACATTAACAATCGGTGGAGAGGCGGCAGCATCGGCCCCACTTCCGGTTGCCTGCGGCTGGCCGATGGCTTCCCTCTGGGCCTGGACCCAGGGGATGAGAACCTCGTCGGTCAAAAACGTCAAAAGGCGGTGAGCAAATTGCGGGGCCGTCAGTATGTCCATAAGGAGGGCTTCGATTCCCCGGACATTAACAGCCAGGGAAAACGGGGAACAAAAGCGAATGCGGGCGGCAAGCCCGAGATCATAGCACCGTTTCATAACCTCCAGGACAAAAGGCATGCGGGCCGATTTCTTAAAATCTGGCGGGCGGAGTCGATTTATATCCCCATGCTCACGGATTAAAGGATTTTGCCGGTCAATATCCGGCATGCGCTTCGGCTCCCAGTTCATCCGCTGCCCCAAAGCTTCAGCCTCGATGTTGTAGATGTCATAATAGAAACCGGGCATGTCCAGGGTGTAATACTGATGAACCGCCAGGTTCATCTCCACTAACTTCTGAGCATTGGTGTAATATTCCCCAATATCCCCTCCACAGAGTTTAACCACATGCTCGTTTATCTGAGCCAGAATGGGGACAAATTCCGCTTTTCCCTGGAAGGCGCGATAATACCTCTCGATCCCCTCAAATGTTTCTGGAAAAATCTTCATGGCTTTTTACGAATTCATCTTACTTACTTGATACCCATAACCAGCCGAGGCAGGAATAATGACAGATCAGGCCAATAGGTGGTAAGCAGCACTACCGGCATGTTTCCAAAAACCATGAAAATCGACGCTGGTTTTATCAATTTGTCGAAGCTGCAATTGCCGATTCGCCCTCCCAGGTATAGGATGGGGGCGCAGGGTGGTGTTACATTGCCCAGCCCCAAGTTGGTGCCCATTATAGCCGCAAAGTGGTAGGGGTTGACCCCGATATGCTTCATAACAGGGAACAAGAGGGGTGCTGCCAGAAGGGTGGCGCTGAAATCGTCCGCGAGCATGCCGATAATAAGCAAGAAAACATTTACCATGGCCAATATTACATATTTGTTTTCCGAGACCCCGGTCAATAGCTCAATTAAGCGGTGGGGGACATTCTCCAAAGTGTAAATACGGCTTAAAATCTGCACGAAGAAGACCATTAGTATAACTACACCGGTAGTGGTGGCTGTGGTAAACAGGATACGACCTAGTTCTTTGACGGTCATGGTTTGGTAGATGATGAATCCTGCAAGAATGGTGTAGAGCACCGCTACCGTCGCCGCCTCGGTGGGGGTGGTAAAGCCGCCATAGATGCCACCCAGGATAAAGAAGGGTGCCAGCAAGGCGAAGAAGCCATGTTTGGTGGCACGCCCCACCTCTTTTGCCTGTTTCCGGAGACTCACCGGGGGAGAAACTCTTATGGTGGGAATCCGGCGGCACATCCACCAGTTGATAAAAATAAAAAATATTAATTGGATAATGCCAGGTCCCACCGTAGAGAGGAAACAGGTTGCTACGGATAGCCGGGTTACCCAGGCGAAAAGGATCATGGGCACGCTGGGGGGAATGAGTTGCCCCAGCACTGAGGCGCAGGTCACTAATCCCGTGGCATGCCCCCTGGGGTAACCTTCCGCCTCCATCCGTGGTATCATAATGCTGCCAATGGCGGCCACTGCCGCAGAGCAGGTGCCAGCGACCGCCCCAAAGATGGCACAAGCCACTACAGTGGCCCCTCCCAAGCCCCCTCTGGCCCTGCCAACTAAAGCAGTAGCGATGTTGGCCAGCCGCTCGGCAATGCCCGACGAGGCCATAAGCCCCCCAGCCATGATGAAGAAGGGAACAGATAACAGGGTTAACGAATTTAAACTGTAAAAGGCAACGGGCAAGAGAAACTCAAAGCTGTAGCCGTGCAAAACGACAAGAAATAGAACGGCAGCCATGAAACAGAAGGGGACCGGCACCCCGAGAGCGAGGAGACCGATTAAGATTAACAGATCGATAGCTATG
>JASEHN010000611.1 GCA_030018715.1 Thermodesulfobacteriota bacterium
ATGCGTGAATTTATTAAAACCCTTGTAGCCGCAGGCTTTAGCCTGCGAAGCAAAGGACCAAAAAAGTTAAAAAATATTTCCCCAAAATGCGCAACCTTAAAGGTTGCGGCTACAATTCACGCATTTTTTGGGTTGATCATAAATCATAAAAGATTTAAAATCGTAAAGCAAGGAAAAGGGATTAACGGTTCTGGGGACTGGGGTCAACCCGGGCTTTCGGCATGGATGCTTGGCCTCTTTTTATGACCGGAGTATGTACAGAGTTAAAAGAAGTCAAGATGAGCCGGGTGCAGAACGTCTCCCACCGCCGGATCCCTTTCGAGAAGAAGATCGGGGCCGGGAAGACACGGAAGCACTTCGAAGACCTGGTGAAGAAGGGGATCATCCGTCCAGTTAAGTGAGCTAAAGTGCCTAAAGTTAAAAAAGGAAATTCCTATACAATCCAGTTAAAAAGGAAGAATTTGAAGAGATAAAAAAATGGTCAATAAAGGCCGATTCACAGCAAAAATTCGGGAACCCGAGGAGTGATGAATTCGTAAAAAGTCAAAATTTCCTTCTTTTTGTCATTTCCGTGAAAGTGGGAATTCAGTAAATTCAAGCAGTTCTGTCCGCCTGAGGCGGACTGCTTTCGCAGGAGTGACGGCTTTTTCGACTTTTTACGAGATCATCAAGGAGTAATTTCCAAAGTAAATGAATAACCAAGAAAATGAAAGGAGTGGTATTCAATGGCGGTCGATATAGATCGGTTTTTAGCCAGCAGAGTGCAATCAAAAATGGCCAAAGGGGTCCATGATATAAACCGCATGGCCAAGCAATTGGAGAAGTCCGGGCATAAAATCGTCCGTCTGGTGCAAGGTGAACCGGATTTTGACACCCCGGCGCATATTAAAAAGGCAGCAGAAGAAGCCTTGGCTAAGGGGATGACCCATTACTCCCCGGTGGAAGGATTGGAGGAAGTACGCCGGATTGTGGCCGAAAAGATCAAAAGGGATATAGGGGTAAATTATATTCCTGAGAAAGAGGTTCTGGTTACTGAGGGAGGAACCCTCGGTCTCTTCATTGCTATTATGGCCATGATTAACCCCGGGGATGAAATCATTCTTCCTGAGATTACCTTTGGGCCTTATTTAAACATGCTGAGTCTGGCCGAAGGGAAACCGGTCTTTATCCCTGTGGAAAGAAAAGGGGAAAATTTCGTCATCCATTGGGAAGAGATTCCCAAGCTGGCTACATCCCGCACCAAAGCCGTGCTCCTGAACGACCCCCAGAACCCTTTGGGAATTGTGATGAGTAGAAAAGAATTAGAGCTGGTGGGAGAGATGGTTATAAAGAAAGACCTGATGGTGATCAGTGATGAGGTTTATGAAAAACTGACCTTCGACGACCTGGAGCATATCAGCCTTGCCTCCCTCTCTGAAGAATTGAAGGAGAGGACCATCATTGTAAACAGTTTCTCTAAAACGTATGCCATGACCGGCTGGCGGGTAGGATTCAATGCTGCCAATCCGGAATTGACCAGGGCCATGTCCCGCATCTATCAGGGTTCGGCCCGTTGCGCCGCGCCCTTTACCCAGATGGCGGTGAAGGCGGCTATTCAGTCATCGCAGGATTGCGTGGAGGAAATGAGGCAGCAATACGATGAACGGAGAAAGGCGCTCTATAACGGGCTGAAAGAAATTGAAGGGTTGATTGTTCCGTATCCACAGGGGGCCTTTTACATCTTCGCCGATGTCCGGGCTTTCGGCATGACCTCCTGGGATCTTACTCTGCACATCCTTCAGGAGGGCCATGTAGTAGTGAGCCCGGGCTCTTATTATGGCCCCGGAGGTGAAGGCTATATCCGCTTCTCCTATGCCACCCCAAAAGAGGAGATCCTTATCGGCCTGGAAGGGATCAAAAAAGCATTAAAAGAAATCAGAAAGAAGTGACGCTGGAGGCTATCACTCCGGCCAATGATCAATTGACCGCCGATCATTTATATTTCCCCACCTTTACCCTATAGTTGCAAAAAAGCTGAGGTCAAAATGATTTATCGCGCAGTCTTGAGCTTTCAAAAAATGGTTTTCATGATAAAGCTGATTTATGTGGAGCTCCACATAAATCAGCTTCATCGAAGACCGGGCGGTCATTAAGACCATCCTAAAACACCTGGGGCTGTGGCTCGTCAAATCAAGACCAACTCCCAAGGCCCATGCCCCACCTGCCGGATACCTCAGAGATCCTTTCTCTCAACTCCCCATGAACGACGATCACCTTTATCGTGACCCAGACTATCCCTGGGACGCCTACCTACAGTCGTAAAGATCAGGAATACGGGGCGGGAGGAATCGGTGTGCCCGGATGAGCCTCAAAACCACCTGACGGGCCTTGCCAAATCGTTGAAAACACCCCCTCTCTGTTACCACCGCTTTTAAACTCCCCCTTTATCAACGATATGAGGTTCCCCCCTA
>JASEHN010000612.1 GCA_030018715.1 Thermodesulfobacteriota bacterium
GTTCCTGGGAGAAGGAAGCCCGGATGATGTACCGGGCCAGGTTTTCCGTGGCTGTCTCATCCTGGGGAAATAAACACTGACCGCAGAAGATCTGGAACCCGGAATGACACCAGTTGGAGAGCATGTCGATCAGGTCTTTTTCGCTTGTCCATACTTATTTACTTATGTCCATACACTCTGACCTCATACACATACACACATACATTAGTACCTGGTTTTTTCCGAGCGGGTTACAACCGGTATGGAAGCAAAAGCTCTGACCATCGAAAGAAGCCCTTCTAATTGTTTGCTTTTGCTTCTTTCTTATGAGAAAATGAGGCCATGAAGAGTCAGAGATCGTATGCAATCAGTGAAATCAAGGAAAAGCTGGCCCCTCTGTTCAAAGAAGAGGGATTACAGCTGGTATTGCTTTTCGGGTCCCAGGGTTCAGGGCAAGTACATCCGGAGAGCGACATAGACTTTGGATTTCTCTATGATGAACCTGTTGACCTAATAGATCTCACCAACAAAGTTACCCTGCTCCTGCACACGGACAGGGTGGATGTGATCGACCTCAGACGCGCCAACCCTCTTTTATGCTTCTCGGCTGCCGGTCAAGGTAAACTACTCTACGAACGACTCCCAGGGCAATTTAATATTTTTTACTCCCTTAGTTTTAGAAGGTATATCGACACAAAAAAGTTACGGGATGCCCGCAAAAGGGTTATTCAGCACTTTCTTAAGGAAAAGGGGCTGGGGTGAGTCCTTTCGATGTCGAAATTATTCAGGCTAAATTATCTATAATACTGGAGAATCTAAAAGCCCTTGAGCCTATTAAAGGGATGGATCGAGACGAATATCTCCGTGACTTATATAAGCGAAAAGCCACCGAAAGACTGCTGCAAGAACTCATCGAAGCCGCCATTGATATAAATGTCCATATGATTGTGGGATTGGGATATGCCCCACCCGACGATTACTACCGGAGTTTTATCCGCGCCGGCGAACTAAGAATCCTCTCCCCCGAACTCGCTGAAAAACTAGCACCCTCGGCAGGCCTGAGAAACAGGCTGGTCCACGAGTACGATCGTATTGATCATTCGATTATTTTAAAGGCTGTCGCAATGACCGAAGAGCTTTATCCAAAATACGTCGAAGAGGTTTCTTCCGCCCTTTCTCGGAAAGATTAAGACAAACCCCACCGGGTTATGGTTGGGGAGAAGGATTCTTTTTCCACCGTATTTGGTTTGCTGCCTCCATTCATTATTGACACGTCCACTCGCCGTTTCTATAATTTCCCTATGGCGGTAGAAAAAGCAGCAGGATTATGTACGCTCCGGGATCAAGGATTCCATTTGGGAAGCTGCACAGTTTCCGTAGCGGGCAAGAACGCCTTGGCCTGCCAGGCCACCTTGCGGAAAAAAAATTCAAACTTCGAAAGGTTGATTTCAGCCGTTCATCTTTCCCGTCCGGAAAACTATCTTTCCATCTACCAATCAGGATGCAATTTTTCCTGCCGCAAATGCCATTCCTGGCATTTCAGCAAGCACGCCGAAGGGGAATGGTACACGCCGGAGAAAATTCTCCAGGCCTGCCTTCAGTATGAAAAAAAAGTTACCTGGGAAGAGCCGCGCAGCAAAGCCACAGCCTACCATGCCCACGATACCTGCCGGTGTTGCGGCGCCTGCGCGCTTTATCATGAAAGATCACCCCTTTGTCCCGGGATTCTGGACAAATCTGCCATAACCTTGAGCCCTCAGGGGTTCGGCCCTGTCCGCAACATCGTGGGGTTCACCGGAGGAGACCTTACCTGCCGGGCTGAATTTTACGCCCGCTGCTCGGAGTTAATCAAGGCCCATACCAAACTCTGGGTCCTGATTGAGACCAACGGCTACGGTCTTTCTCCTAAAAATTTAGACTTGCTTCGGGAGGCAGGAGTGGATGCCTTCTGGCTGGATATTAAGGCTTATAAGGATGATGTGCACCGCTGGCTAACCGGATGTTCCAACGAATGGATTTTGCAGCTTCCGGAAGAGATGGCGCGGCGCAATTTTACTCTGGAGGTCCTTTCTCTTTTTATTCCCGGCGTCGTCGAGGCCGACCAATTGGAAGCCATCGCCAAAGGATTAGTTAGGGTGGATGAAGCGATCCCCTTCACCATTTTAGCTTTTTTCCCGGAATACAAGATGAAAGACCACCGATCGCCAACTCTAACGGAGATGGTTACTGCCTTCGCAGCCGTCAAGACAACCGGCTTGAAGAATGTACGGCTGGGGAATACAGGAATTTTTGCCAAAAAGGAAGAAGAGATTCAAATCCTACTGGAAAAAGTTGGCCGGGGGTCTTTTTGAAAGGAGGTTCATCTCCAAATTAGTTGAGGGCCAAATAGCTGGCATATTTAAAATGGGCAGTGATTTCAGGGTCCCGGAAGGAAAGTCAGCTTGCTTGCAATCATGAGGCAC
>JASEHN010000613.1 GCA_030018715.1 Thermodesulfobacteriota bacterium
GTTTATTCATAAGCCCTGAAAAAGCAAAGTTGACAGCCTCCTCTGAATCGAGTATGAATAGAATCATTCAATATATTTTTTGAGGATTATGAACCGATGTTCCGGACGCTTTTCGCCTGGGTGATTTTTTTAATCTCTACGGTAATTTTAGGTACGGTGGCGGTTTTTCTCTCCCTCTTCGACTCCTCCGGCAATCTCCCCCATCTTGTTGCCCGCCTCTGGGGCAGGATTCAGCTTGCCGCCACCGGCACAACCGTGGAAGTTAAAGGCCTGGAAAACATCGACCCCCGCAAAAGTTACATCCTGGTATCGAATCACCAGAGCAACATCGACATCTTTGCCTTCCTGGGGTATCTTCCCATCCAGTTCCGCTGGATCGCCAAGGCAGAGCTATTCCGTGCCCCGTTTATGGGATGGGCCATGTCCCGCATCGGTTACATTCCCATCGAACGCGAGAGCCCCAAAAAAGCCTATCGCAGCATGCTCCAGGCGGCCGAGAGAGTTAAAAATGGCGTTTCCGTCATCATCTTTCCGGAAGGAACACGCAGCCTCAATGGAAACCTCCAGCCCTTCAAAAAGGGACTATTTCTCATCGCCCTCAAATCCCAGGCCCCCATTCTTCCCGTCACCATCCTGGGTACGGGGAAAATCATGCGCAAGGGCGACTGGCGCGCTCACCCGGGAAATGCCCGGATCATCATTGATCCGCCCATTGAAACCGCGGGCATCCCCAATGAAAAGGAAAGGGAACTCTCCGCACGCGTGCGCCATATTTTGATGAAAAATCTAAGTCAGGCTTGATGGACAGGATGATCATGATCAAGTTAAGTGCCTAAAGTGTCTAAAGTGATCCCGCCTTAGGCGGGACTAAAGTTAAAAAAGGAAATTCCTATACAATTAAATTACTCCTTAGAATGAAGAAGTTTCTTCCTAATCCGCAAAGAAAAAATGACCTGGTTTCGGTGACACCTTAATGAGGCTCTCTTAAAAATGAAAGTTCAAACGAAAGTTAAACAAATTGCGGCAATCCAGATCGCCAAGGCCATCCTCAAGGTTTTACCTCGGCTCAGCGAAAAAAGGATTCTCGAATTCTCGTTGGTTCGCCAAGGCCTGGAGGCAGTCTCCTATTACCCGGAAGGGCGGGACTTCTTGAAAAACCTCCTCCTCCATGGCCGGCGGGCCATCGGCCGGTCTTCCAGAGAATGCCTGGCCAAATTTGCCGAAAACCTCATTGTCAACGGGTTCATCACCGCCACCCCCAGACGGGAGGAATTCAAATCCCGATACGGATTCCATCCGCCTTTCTTTTTGGTGATCAGCCCCACCATGCGCTGCAATCTGAACTGTTATGGCTGTTATGCCGGGGATTACGATAAAAGCGCTGAATTGGATACCGACCTGATCCATCGCCTTCTTCAAGAAGCCAAAGAGATGGGCATCTATTTTATCACCGTCTCCGGGGGAGAGCCTTTTATACGGGAGGATCTCCTGGATATTTTTGCCGCTCACAGCGACGTCTACTTCCAGGTGTACACCAACGGCACGCTCATCGATGAACGGATGGCCAAGGCCCTCTCCCGGCTGGGGAACGTTCTGCCGGCCATCAGCGTGGAAGGCTGGGAAAAAGCCACGGACGCCCGCCGCGGCCCGGGGAGCTTTCAGAAAGTCCTTGCCGCCATGGGCTGGTTGCGGCAGGCCGGAGTCCTCTTCGGATTTTCGGCAACGGCCGCCCGCCAGAACAATGAATTGATCTGCAGCGACGAATTCGTCAAGTTCTTGATCGACCAGGGATGTTTTATCGGCTGGTACTTCAACTATCTCCCCATCGGCAAAAAACCGGACCTCGATCTCATGCCCACCCCTGAACAGCGGATCTACCGCAGGAAGCGTCTCATCGAGATGCGCCTGAATTTACCCATTATCCTGGCCGATTTCTGGAACGACGGGCCGCTGGTGGGGGGGTGCCTTGCCGGGGACCGCTATTTGCACATCACCGCCAACGGCACTGTCGAACCTTGCGTATTCGTCCATTTTGCCGTGGACAACATTAAAGAAAAGTCCCTGGCGGAAATTTTAAACTCGCAATTTTTTCACAGCATCCGCCAGCGCCAGCCCTATTCCGCGAACTATTACCGGCCCTGTATGGTCATCGACCACCCGCATATCCTGCGGGAGGTAATCGGGCAATCGGGTGCTCACCCTACCCACCCGGGCGCTGAAGCCATCCTTACCCAGTTCGCCGGTGATCTGGACCGGTATGCCCTGGCCTATGGAAAATTAGCGGATACCCTGTGGTCCGAACAAAGCCCGGATTCCGCTCCCCTGGAGCGGAGACCTTACGGTGAGTTGAAAGGCATTGCCAAATGATGTTTCAGAAATCATAACACTTTAGCTCTTTGAAAAAAGGTGTGTTGTAAAGGCCAAGGGATTCCAGGG
>JASEHN010000614.1 GCA_030018715.1 Thermodesulfobacteriota bacterium
CTGACGAATAAACCAATCCCCAGGCCTGAGTCATGAAAGCGCTAAATAAGAAAAATCCGATTATGACTCCTGGCATCAGGAATTCTTTTGACCATGATTGCCGCCTGGACCAACCTATGGGCAGAATAAGGAGGAAGGCGAATAAGAAGCGAATAAAAAGAAAATTAGCCGGGGAAGTTTCCCCCAGGGCTTCTTTTATGATGGCAAAAGAGGTTCCCCAAAAAACGGAAACGCCAAGCAGGACTCCATCGGCAATAAGATGCGGCTGGTTAGATATTTTTCCCTCCAGCATAACCTTAACTTAAATCCGTAAAGAGAGCGAAAGATCCCTTAATTCCAAATTTTTCGGATCATCTCCAAATTAGTTGAGGCGCAGAGATCCGGTATGGGTAAAATATCCTATACTATAAGGGGCTCGGAAGGAAAGTCATATTGCTGGCAATCATGAGGCACGTATCCCTCTTAAGCTGGGGCGGGGGTGTTCCTCTATCCTCCGCACCTTTCTTTTCCCGCCCTCGCTGCGCTCTGCGGAAGGGGAGCCGGGTGGAGTAGGGAAGCGAATATCCCGCCGATGCTTGCGGCGCAATCTGCCTTTCCTTCCGATCCCTTGCCGGATTTTGATAAAATATTAGATCAACTAATTTGGAGATGATCCAATTTTTCTAACTTTCCGCGGGCCAGCCGCCCAAAAGAAAAGGCCCATGAGAATAAACAGGGGAATCGCCGCCATAACGGCCAAACGATAGCTGCCGGTTAAGTCAAAGATAGCCCCTCCGGTCCAGGCTCCCAAACCATGCCCCAAACCAAATCCGATATTGGCAAAGCCCAGAATACTTCCAAAATTTCTTCCGCCGAAGAGGTCTGCAGCTCCTGCGCTGACGGTCGGGGAACCCAAACCGGAACCGAGGCCAAAGGTGATGGCATACAGGTAGAGAGGCCAAATCCGGGCGTTTCCGATAAAAATCAATAACGAAAGAGCGCTGCCAAGGTATAAGCCGGTGACGATAGAAAAAGTAACCTCCCTGCCGAGTCTGTCGGCTAAAAATCCTCCCAGACGCCCTGTTGCGGCCATGAATCCAGCCAGGCTAAAAATAAATGCCGCCATTGCTCCGCTGTGCCCGGTGTCCACAACCATAGCGACCAGATGATGCATGATTATGCCCGCTCCTGTACCCAGAGTGATCATCACTCCCACCAATAACCAGAATGGGTAAGTCTTCATTCCTTTGAAAAGATTCCAATCTGTTTCGGCCCATTCCCGGTTTACGATCTCTATTTTTCTACCTTCTCCGCGATTTCCCGCAGATGGGATTTTTTTATTCCGGCCATCGGGCTCCAAACCTAACTCTTGCGGCCGGGAGCGCATGAATATGGCCGTCAGGGGGGCGATCACCAGGATGGTCACTGCCGCCAGGACAATATAGGATGCGCGCCAGCCTACAAGGGATATCAGATATTGAACGGGAAAAGCTAAAATAGGGGGGGAAACGTTACCCACAAGACCAACCCCTAAGGCGGCGCCCCTTTTCCTGACGAACCAATTGGACAGGACAGCCGTAACCGGGACGTATCCGGCGCAGATGACTCCGAAGCCCATAAAAACCCCGTAGGCTACAAAGAAGTGCCACTTCTCACTCGACAAAGAACTGATCAAACAACCGCAGGCCAGAAGAATACAGGCGGCCGGGAGTAATTTTCTTGGTCCAAATCGATCAATAAAGGCCCCAGCGGCTAAAGAGCCAAAACCGTACACCACTGAGCCCACCGTGAAAATCGTTGCCGTGCTGCCGCGGCTCCAGCCAAATTCATTGAGGATATTCACGTAAAACATGGGAAAAGACCACCAGATACCATAGACCACCATCATCATGACCAAGGAGACGCCAACAATAACCCAGCCGTAGTAAAACGGAATTTTATCCGGAATAAATTTGTCCACAGCCAGTCCTTTTAAGGTTCGTTACCCAAAACTGCATTTACCTGAGCCGGGTAAAGCATTAGGCAATTTTTAGGGTTTTATCCAGCGGGCCGCAACCAAGGCTCCTGTATCCCGCTCCCTCTTCCGTCCTTCGTCTTCAATTTCCGGGGCGATATCCGGTCTGTCTTCCTTTTGAAAATGGATGGCCGTCTGAACTATTCCCTCTAAAGGAACAAGAGCGCGCAACTGATCGGGGGATCTGAAGATGGCCTTCTTAAATATGGTGCGCTTCTTCTTGGCCTCCGCCTTCCGGCTTATTGCCCAGGGACTTAGGCTGTTAAGAGTAGCCGCCACAATGCATCCGCCTTTGCGAGTTACCCGGAATAGCTCATTTATGGCTCTTTTGGCATCCTCGATGAACTCAAGGGTCGTAACCGAAACTACCCGGTCGAAACAACCCTCTGGAAAAGGCAGGTTTAACATGTCTCCCAAAACCATGCGGAACCAGTATC
>JASEHN010000615.1 GCA_030018715.1 Thermodesulfobacteriota bacterium
CAAGACTTCTCCCCCCCTTCCTTCTTTCGCGTTCCCTTGCGCATAGGATCCATACAAAACAAGCTTGTGGATTTGGAGCCCTTTGGATTCAAGGGCCAGCCGAAATCGATGTAAAGAGTCTAGCGCTGATTTTTTATCCATTCCAAAACCTCTTTGCTTTTGAACAGGATGTCTTTTACAACCCCTTGAGTGTAATCTCTTTTGAGCAATTCAAGGATTTCAGGATAGCGGGTGGGAACGCTGGCCCCGGTCAATTTTATATGATCCCAAGGCCTTACAGTTTTGCTTTCAGCGTATGGGCTGCTATTGCCTCGACAATCCGAGGCCACGCCCCGCCGTGTGGTAGATCGTGACCCATACCCTCGATCAACATAAGTTGAGCTCCTGGGACGGCTTTGGCTGTGTCCTTTCCCCCCTCCACCGGCACAAGGGGATCGCTGGTTCCATGAACCACAAGGGTCGGCACCTTCACGGAAGCGAGGGCGGGCCCTCTGTTACCATGCGTTAGAATGGCAACGAGTTGGCGAGCCATGCCTTGAGGATAAAAGCAGCGGTCGTAGCTCTCGGCCATGATCTTGCGGGTCCACTTTTCATCAACCGCAAAACCAGGCCCGGCAATGGTTTTAAAGAGTCCGAGCATGTGCTCGATGAAGGCTTCTCGCTCGGCGGGAGGAGGGGTGATAAGAAGCCCGATCACTTCTGGCTTCGGTTGGGGAACTTCAGGATTGCCGGTAGTGGAGTAAATGGAGATCAAACTCAGGACGCGGGAAAGATGCCGAATCGCGATCGCCTGGGCGATCATTCCCCCCATGGACATACCGCAGATGTGGGCCTTCCGAATTCCAAGAGCGTCCAGGAGGCCTACCGCGTCGTCAGCCATATCGTCCAGGGTGTACGGCGGCTTAATTTTCTCGCCTTGCATGATTTTCTCGAAGGTTTCAACGAGGTTCGGCACGCCGGCTTCATCGAATTTGGTAGAAAGCCCAACATCTCGGTTATCAAATCGGATGACATAGTGACCGCGTTTGGCCAGGTCTTTGCAGAGATCATCATCCCAATGGATCATCTGCCCCCCCAGCCCGATAATCAGAAGAAGCGGTCGGCCTGATGGGTTTCCGAAGGTTTCATGCTCGATTTGAATCCCGTTGGCAGTTACTCTGGACATTGCGCCACCTCCTCATTGATTTTGTTGGAATCGATTCTTGATGGCTTCGTAAAAAAGTCGGAAAATACCTTTTTCTGTCATTCCGGCCCCGATTTTCATCGGGATAAACTCCAGCCGGAATCCAGTCAATTCAAATAGTTCTGTCCGCCTGAGGCGGACTGCTTTTACACTGATCTCCACGTTCATAGGCGCTTCTCCTTTCAATTTGATCTGGCGATCAAAAACAGTTTACAGGAGTTGCGCCTATTTTTTTAGCCCTTTTTGATTTCACACAAAATAGTTTACACTACCTATATGGGGACGCCATATTAGTCTTTTTCTTATAGGGCTCACCGTTATCAATTAAAAATCAGTATTGTAATACCTTATTACCGTTGCCTGACCCAGCTCGACAACGGCGGAATTTGCGCTCAAACCCCAAGTAGATACCGGAAAATTATTTGATTTGCTTGAGATCATATTTTCCCCGGAATTCCTCCAGAGCAACGGACGGGGTAACGCCCGGTTCAATAACCCGATTCTTCAGCCTGAGCCACAAGGGATCATTAACGAGAAGTTGGCGTGTCTTTTTGCGTTTCTCCGCCCATGAGAGCCCCTGGTCCTCCTCATCAATTTTAGCCCTCCGGGTGCGCATCCAGACTACAGTATCAAAGGTTTTCTTCTTCATAAAAAACCTCCTTCGGAGTGCGAATTTCTATTATCCCATATCCCTGCTCTAAATTCACAGCATTGAACAGACGAATCCTTCTAAGATTGACTATGTGCTTGAAATTCCAACTGGCCATAACGTCAACGCGACCAATGGTGGCCAAAGCTACGTGGAGGGCGTCCGAACGGCTACCTGGACCGACAATTCCATGAGTTAGATACGCCTCCGCCAATTCATCGGCTTCCGCTGTATCCGCCAGGATAACCTGATGGGCTTCCGGCACTTCGGGAATGTGTCTTCGAACTCTATCGGGAGCCTCTTGCAGTTCGCGCAGAGTATGCTCTGAAAGAACCTGGATGAAGGCCCCTTTGATGAAAAGACGCCATAACGCGAGACTATCCTCGGTAAATTCGGGGTCTTCACAACCGCCGATGACCGACGCGTCAACATAAATATGGAGTCTTTTCACTATTTATTCTCCTTTTCGAAATGGCTTTTTACAAAGATTATTACTCTCCCTAAATCAATTATAGAACATCCCAGGCTTGATGATCTCGTAAAAAGTCTGAAAATACGTTTTCCTGTCATTCCGGCGAAAGCCGGAATCCAGT
>JASEHN010000616.1 GCA_030018715.1 Thermodesulfobacteriota bacterium
CAACCGATGCTTCCGGCGCGTTCCGCTCTAACCCCCGGCCCTCAACAAAGGCTTTTATACCATTTTTTCAAATCGCTAAACTGATACGAAATCCTAATATCGAATCCCGCGAGGCGCGGGCCTAAACAAATTCAAAATCCAAACTTTCGCTACTTTCAGATTTGAGATTTAAGATTTCAGATTGAAAATTTTATTTTTTTCAATCTGCAATCTACAATCTGCGGTCTGCAATGGTCGGGATTTCGCGCTTCGAGATTCGGATTTGCCAAAAATGGGTTAAGCGAATAAATTTGCTACTTCAAGGGGTTATTTCTTTAAATGAGGTAGCCATGCGTTGAGACTTGACAACCATCAGTCGTGTGTCTATGCTCATCCATAGGCTCCATGAAGCCGACAACTGAATGAGAGGAGAAAATTCCATGAAGGAAGTGAATGCGCAAGAAGTAGCCCAAATGAACATGAAACTAATCCAGGAAGGAGCTTTCCTAATAGTGCGGGCGAAAGATCGAATGAACTTGATGACGATCGGTTGGGCCCTCTTCGGATTTATTTGGCGAAGACCTACCATGATGGTCGCGGTCAGGAACAGCCGTTATACTTATGGCCTTATAGAGGAAGCCGATAGTTTTACGGTCAGCGTGCCCACCGGAAACATGAAGAAAGAGATCGATCTCTGCGGATCAAAATCAGGTAAAAATATTGATAAATTCAAGGAGTGCGGCCTGGCCACAATCAAATCGAACAAAGTCAATTCTCCCCTGCTGGAAATTCCGGGTTATCATTATCAATGCCGGATCATTTACAAGGCCCCCATGGATCCAAAGTTCCTGGCCAACGATCTTATGACACTCTATCCGGCCAAAGATTACCACACCCTTTATTTCGGGGAAATCATGGCCTGTTCTTTCATCGAATGATCCCGGAGAATCATCGGCATATCCCTGCGTTTCTTTCCCGGCCCTGAACGGGGAAATTACATTATGGGCCGGACACCATCCCAGCATTTCAGGCACAGGTCACCCCTGGGAATTCCTAAAGCGCTTACAAATTGGTCGATGCTGTTGTATTTGACCGAATCTGCATCGATTTGGGTGGCCATCCAGGCTTCCAATTCCTGCAATTGACTTAGAGAGGTGATGTCCCCTGATTTAAAATATTGCCGGGCCGCCAGCTCACCATAAGATCGGGTGGAAACCCCAAAGTCGCAGGGATACATCAGCGGGGGGCAGGCAATGCGCACATGAACTTCCTTTGCCCCTGCTTTTTTTAAATCCCGCACCTTATGAAGAATTTGGGTTCCCCGGACGATGGAATCATCACAGAGGACGATCTTTTTGTTCTCGACAGCATAGCGTAAGACGGAGAGTTTGCGTTTGGCCATCCTTTCCCGGGCCTGCTGGGAGGACTGGGTATAACTCCGGTCAGCGTAGCGATTATACAGAAACACATCCTGGTAGGTAATTTGGGAGCGTTTATGGTAGCCTAAGGCATGACCTATTCCGGACATGGGAACCGGTGCCACAATGTCTGCTTCCAGCCCCCCTTCTTCCATGTCCCGCTGAGCCAGGCTTTGGCCCAAGTTGTTGCGGGCCTCCTGAACAAAGAGGCCATCGATGATGGAATCTATGCTTGCTGTATAGGCCCACTCAAAGGCGCAATGAGCCCGGCGGGGAGAATCAAGTTGTTTTTGAGTTTGAAATCCCCGCTCGTTGATCAGGACGATCTCACCCGGCCGCACATCCCGCACAATGTCCATTTCCAGGTTTTGCAGGGCTCTGGACTCTGAGCTCACGGCATACCTGCGCGCATCCTTTCCCAGGATGAAAGGTCTGAACCCGTACACATCCCGGGTGGCGTAGATGCCCTCCTTGGTCAGAACGACTAAAGAATAGGCCCCGACGACCTTCTGGGAAAGATCACAGATCCCGGAGATAATGTCTCCCGCTTCGATGATAATTTTGGCAATCACCTCAATATTTTGGCTCCTATAGAAGGCGTGACCGCGACTTTTCATCTCCTCAATCAGCTCGCTGGCGTTTATGATATTGCCGCTGAAGGCCACGGAAATCTCTCCCAGCCGCGATTGCCACATCACCGGCTGACGTTCCCAGAGACTCACGTGGCCGATGCCCATAGTGCCGGTCAGGAGGCGCAATTCTGCGTCCGTAAAAGTATTGCCCACCTTACCATAGTGGGTGATCTGATGGATTATTCCGTCAAAGGTGGCAATGCCGCAATATTCCTGCCCCCGGTGCTGTAAAAAATCAATGCCGCCATAGATGTCCTGCACACAGGCAAAGTTTGAATAAATTCCAAAAACACCACAGTTGTCCTGTACGGATTTCATCTGTCTTTTACCTCATTCATGAGCTAATTCAAGAATTAAAAGTGCAATATATTCAGTTATCTACCCCATGAA
>JASEHN010000039.1 GCA_030018715.1 Thermodesulfobacteriota bacterium
TAGGCGGACTCGCAATGACTCTTCTGACGACTTTTTACGAGATCATCACTCTTTGCTCTCTGTAATATTAACGTGCAAACTCTAAAAATTTTGGTAAGATTTTTTAAAAAGCATTTTATCTAAATTTATTTGCGTTCATCCGTATTCTAAGTTGTTTTTTGTTATAAATTTATTTTATAGCTCTGTGATCTCTGTGTCCTCTGTGGCTAATTCAATTAAGTTCGTCGGAACAGCCGGTGCCCGTTTCGTCGTAGCCAAACAACTCCGCTCTTCCGGGGGCCTGTGGTTATCCTTTCAAGACGTGAACCTTTATATGGACCCCGGGCCAGGCGCCCTGGTTCGCTGCCTGGCCAGCAAGCCCAAACTCGATCCAACGAAACTGGACGGCATCCTCCTCTCGCACAAACACCTTGACCACTCCGGCGACATCAACGCCATGATTGAGGCCATGACCGAAGGGGGGTATCGACGACGCGGCGTCCTTTTTGCCCCGGAAGATGCCATGGAAGAAGATCCTGTGGTTTTCCGCTATGTACGAAGCTATTTGGAGCGGGTCGAGGTTTTGCAGGAGAACGGAAATTACTCGATCGGGAATCTAAAATTTTCCACGGCCAAGAGACACGTTCATTCTGTCGAGACCTACGGCTTTAATTTTCATCTACCCGGGCTAACCGTTTCCTATATAACCGACACAAAATTTTTCCCCGACCTCCTCTCCCTGTACGCCGGCGAACTGCTCATCATGAATGTCGTTCTCCTCACCGAGCCCCAACACCCGATTGAACACCTTTCCATCCAGGATGTAAAAGTTATCCTGAAGAATTGTCAGGCTAAAACCGTTGTCCTTACCCACTTCGGGATGCGCATACTTCAGGCCAAACCATGGCAAGTGGCTGAACGCTTAAGCCAAGAGACCGGCTTAAAAGTCATCGCCGCCCGCGACGGCATGACCCTGGAGGTGGATGGGTTGGTAAGCAAGTGAAAGGGCAAGAGACCGGCAAAGAAGGCATGGACGGTCTGTTTGCGCATAGAGATTTCCCCTTATAATCGATGATATTTTACAGATACAAAATAGGTTTTTCAACATATTGTTTTATATTCCAATTCGGGGGACACGATGCTCAATTATGCCGGGTTTTTCAAGATTTTCGGTATCATAGAATTCGTCTCAATCTTTTATCAAGTTTTCAAATAAACCTTTCGCTCCCCGGAGGTCTTCATTTCTTAAGGTCTTTTATCTTGCCCCCCAATGCCTTTTTCCCGTATAATCATCTCACCGCTATTCAGGGGCGCGCAGCGTTGCCGGGCGTGCAAGAAGCAGGTTGCCGAAGAACTGGACGGCCTCTTATGAACAGTACCGCTTCGCGCACCCCAAACCGGAATCATTAACTTCTATCAAATATCGAGCCCCGCCCTTTAGCTTTTGTTTTTGCCAGGCATCTGGGAGTTTGCACTGCCGCCATGGCCAAGGCCATTCAGAATTATAGAAAGCAATAAAAAAGTGTAATTTTGCCTTTGAAGGGAGTAGGTTATGGAGAAAAGTCCCGATTTAGAACGACTTCAATTCTTGAAGAAGGATTATTCGCAGGGATTTATCGCGGACTGTGGAATTGAGGCTACCACCTATCAAAGGGGCTATCTGGAATCCCGTCTAAAAATTTCAACTCGCCACCGACAACAGGATAATTATATTCATGCCGGAATATTGGCTGCTATGTCCGACCATACGGCCGGGTATGCGGCCTATAGTTTAGTTGCCGAGGAAATGCGGATTCTGACTGTGGAATTCAAGATCAATATTTTACAGCCGGCTTATGGACATACTCTGATCTGCAAATCCCGAATCATTCGCGAAGGGGGGCAGATTTTGATCGGGGAGTCCGAAGTTTTTGACCAGCGGAACGATGAGGAAGTTTTGGTCTCCAAAGCCCTGGTCACATTGATGGCCGTGCATCAGAGCAAAATTAAACCGGTCCCCATCTCTTGAATATAAGAAAAAATGAAAGTGTCTACGCCCCTCTTTCGTCCAATGTTAATGGTGGTTAATGGGGTCACATCTTCAATAGTCAATTAAAATTTCCTTGGCAACCTCCGGAATTTATTTCGGGGGACATATCAATTATCATCAACTTCCTTTGTCGCCCGATTTTACTTGCCCTCTAAAGATTCCGTCCCTTTGTCTCTCCGGAAGATGGGCAGGGAGCGAACCGCCCGGTTTAAAAATGAAGACCCGAGAACGGTACATCTTCCCTCAAGTTCTTCATGAATTGACAATTGAAGATGCGACCCCTATTCCCTTACCTCCCTCTTTGTTGACATTTTACTGCCGCGTGTTAATATGGGGTTGATATGAAAAGAATACTTAAGGAAAAATTTAAAAATTTAGGGGTATCCATTGTGTACCTCTTCGGGTCAAGGGCCGTTAACAAAGGATCGCGCTTAAGCGATGTCGATATAGGTGCGGTGTTTAACTTTTCACCTCAAGGAAAAGATACGAGGGCTGTATATCAGAGCCTGTATGAAATGTTTTCGGAAGTGTATCCAGGTGTCGGGGTGGATATTGTTTTTTTGCAGGCGGCCCCCCTTGCCCTGCAATATTCGGCCATCAAAGACGGAAAGATCCTTTTTGAAGAAAACCCCCTCTTTAGAGCCGATTATGAAAATAGAGTCGTCAACCAGCATCTCGATTTTAAACCTCTATTAGATTATTTTGATGGGATGGCCGCAAAACGATATGCCCAAACCTAAAATTCCCATAAACAAAGAAGTTTTGCGGACCCGGATTTCGTATATCGAGGATTCTCTACAAAGTCTTGGAAGATTTAAGGGAATTCAATATGAGGAATTTCATTCGAACCCTGATCATTTTCGCATTGCCTTTTACGACCTTCACAGATCGCTGGAAGCAATCATGGACATAGGGTCTCACATCCTATCAAGAATTCCAGGGGCCAGACCATCTTCATACAAGGATATCCCGCGACTCCTTGAAAAACACAGGATTATTCCATCTGATTTTGCCAGTGGCCAGCTGGCCAAAATGGCCGGTTATAGGAATCGAATGGTTCATTTTTACGGCGAAATCCCGGAACGGGAAATCTACAACATCATTCAGGAAGAGCTCGAAGATCTTCATACTTTCTGTGCCTACATCGATGAAGTTTTAAGGAATCCTGCCCAATTTAATCTCCAGGCCGAGTAAGTTTAGGCGTTTCCCTCTTTGCCATCTTCCTATCAGATTTTCATTTATGTCAATTGTTGACCTGACCACCAACTCCCATCAGGGGAGATCTGTTAGTAATGATTTTTTACAGGGTTTCGGAGAGTCCCAATTCCTTCAATGGTTACTTCCACCACATCCCCCGGATTCATGGGGCCGATTCCGCTGGGGGTCCCTGTACTGATGAGGTCTCCGGGAAAAAGGGTCATGCATTGGGAGAGGTAGTGGATTAAAAAAGGCACAGGAAAAACCAGCTCCCCGGTCCAGCCTTCCTGCACCATTTTTTTATTAAGAAAAGTCCGCACAGTTAGATTGGCCGGATCGAGGCCGGTAGAAATACACGGCCCAAATGGAGCGAAGGTATCGAACCCTTTGGCCCGGGTGAGCTGACCTTGAACCCTGGTTAAGGTCCGCTCGGTAATATCGTTGAAGCATGTATATCCCAGAACATGGTTCAGAGCTTCTTCTATAGAGACGTCTTTGATCCGGTTTTTAATCACTACGGCTAACTCCCCTTCGTAATCCACCCGCTTGGCCACCCGGGGATAAAGGATGGGGTCTTCCGGGCCGATGATAGTTGTTAATGGTTTGATGAAATGGCTGGGAAACTCGGGTATCTTGTCCCCAAGCTCTTCAATATGTGAACGAAAATTAAGGCCAACACAAAGGATTTTTGTAGGCTCGGCCGGGGGCAGAAGGCGGACTTCGGAAATTTTATGTTTCAGGTAAGAGACTTCAAAATCGCCATAGATGGACCCGGATATTTCGCGAATAAGGTCATCTTCCCAAATTCCATAGCCAATACGATCCTCCCTTTGAAAGCGTACAAATTTCATGTTTCCCCTCCTCAAAGCGTAGCACCAAATTTCTTCTCATCATAAGCGAAACATGCTTTGATTGAAATAGAAAAAACGTCGGTAGACGGAAAAAAATGTTGCTGATGGAGATTGAAAAATGATAGAATCCCCATCGTTGAATGCCCCTTGGAGAAAGAAGGGCATACGGGCATAATCCCTGAAAATAGAGTTATGTATAGGCCAAAGGCCACCCAAACTCCGGGTGGCCTTTTTTTATGGAGGGGACAATGATAGAAAAAGCAGCGGCGATCACTTCCTATTTTGTAATCATTCTCTTGGTCGGACTTTATAGCCGCAAATATTCCAAAAACACTCCGGAAGATTTTTTTCTCGGCGGGAGAAACCTGGGGCCTATCCTTCTTTTTTTCACAATGGCTGCCACCAATTTCTCCGCCTTCACCGTCTTCGGGTTCTCCGGGGCGGGTTATCGATCGGGATATGCCTTTTACCCGATCATGGCCTTCGGAACGGGGTTCATGGCCATCACCTTCAGTTTTATCGGCAAACGGGTTTATGAGTTAGGGAAAGAAAAGGGGTATATCACCCCCTCGGAATTGATCGGGAAAAACTACAAGAGCCGGGTTTTGCAGCTATTGGTCTTTGCCGTGATGGTAATTTTTACGTTACCTTATATTGCCATTCAACCGATTTCGGCAGGGTACACCCTGGAATCTCTTTTGGGCATCCCCTATTTCATGGGAGGTACACTGGTCATGGCCGTTATTGTGTTTTATGTCTTCCTGGGAGGCTTTCGGGGAGTGGTTTGGACGGACGCGGTTCAAGGGGGGATGATGATAATTTTAATGACCGTTGCCCTCTTCCTATTAGCTGCGCCGCATGGCGGGGTCGTTCAGGCGAACCTCACTGTTTTTGAAAAGTATCCGGAGCTCTATTCCCGGCCGGGAATGGGCAATGCCTTCCCCGTATCCATCTGGTTCAGTTACATGCTGCTGTGGCTGCTTTGTGATCCCGTGTTCCCTCAGCTTTTCCAGCGTTTTTTCTCCGCCAAAAATCACCGTTCCCTGGATCTGACCATGCTGGCCTATCCGGCCATTTGCGGGTTTTTGTTCCTCCTGCCCATTACCATAGGAGTAATCGGACGGCTCTCTTTTCCGGGTCTTTCAGGAAAAGAAGCTGACAAGATCCTCCCTCTTTTACTTTCCCAGCAGGCGGATAACTGGCTGGGAGCCTTGATCCTGACTGCCGGGTTGGCCGCTCTCATGTCCACGCTGGATTCGCAATTGCTGACATTAAGTTCCATGTTTACCCGCGACGCCATTGCCAACCCCAAAAATGGAAAAAAGCAGGAATGGCTGGGGAAACTCTTTATCCTTGTCTTGGCGGGGGCAGGGCTGATCATCGCCTACCGCCCGCCGAGCACCATTTTAATAATTGCCACGGAGGCCTTCACCGGCCTGGCCGTCTTATTCCCCACCGTTCTTGGAGGGCTCTACTGGCGCAAGGCTTCGTCACTGGGGGCCATCCTCTCCATTCTGGTTGGTGAAGCCCTGGTGGTTGGCTACATGCTCAAATTACTTCCGACGTTTGGTTTCTTGCCTGTCGTTCCAGTCCTGATGGTGACCGGCCTGGTTTTTTTCGTGGCCCCTTTTTTCCAGTCCAGTCGCCCGTTTAAAGAACAGATCTCCTCATGGAAAATTTTCAAGGATGAAAAGACCAGAAAAAATACTTTGATCTCTTCAGTCGTTTTCAGCGCTCTATTCTTTCTGGGAATTGATTTCTGGGCCTGGGGTTCCGCCGTTCCATTGATTGTAGGATTTCCCTGGTGGGTCTGGTATTTTGTGGGACTTAACCTTCTGGTCATGGTTGCCATGGCTTGGTTCTTGACTGAAAAGAGACAAAGTGGCCGAGGGCCCGGGCAGCCCGGTCGATAGTTTTGAATACCGGAAAGCCTGCGGCCTGATAGACATCCCTTTCCTGGCGCCATTCGATTTCCAGATCGATCATGCCGGCCTCCGTGGTAATGTCCGGCAGGATGAGAATGATGGGTTTTTGGTATTTTGCCCAGACTTCCTCACAGGCCTTGAGCAGTTCCGGCTGGAAGCTGAATTGAGAGAGTGGGCGATCATCCATACTCAGCCGGTGGCGAACCTGGAAGAGAATATAGAAGAGAATCTGAATGACGATCAAGGTGTCTATTCCTTCGTCTTCCCCGGCGGCTTCCATAACTTTTCGAAGCATTGAGGGAGGAATCATGGGATTGCCGAGGTCAACGGGATTTCTCAGGCTGTTGCCTACCGGAGGAAAAGAGGTTTTTAGTTTCTGCAGAATCGGCCGGGAAAAGGGAGGAACAGAAAGCCCAAGTCTTTCAAGAGAATCTGAAGCGGCTACGCTGATGGCCCCCCCGCCACCCATTACGGCAACTCTCGGACCGGCGGTGTTCGGCAAACAGAGGAAGGCGTAAATCGTATCAACTAACTCTTCTGCGCTTCCTACCTGGATTACCCCGGCCTGTTGCAAAGCCGAAATCCATATTTTTTCAGACCCGCTTAGGGACCCAGTATGGCTCATCACCGCCTGGCTTCCAGTGGCAGTTAAACCCGCTTTCCAGAGGATTACGGGTTTCTTCCCGCTGTTTTCTTTTAGAATCCGTAAAAAATTGGGCCCGTCCTCTACTCCCTCGATGTAGCCAGCGATGATCCTGGTCTTCTCGTCGGCGAAGAAATATTCCAGAAGGTCGCAGGCGGCAACGTCGCAACCATTGCCGTAACTGACCATTTTGCTAAAGCGCATGCTGAGCCCTTTGGCAATTTGGCCCAGGTCCGCACAGAGCCCGCCACTCTGGGAGAAAAAGCCTACCGGACCAGTCGCTCGGGAAAAGTTTTGTCCCGGAAGAATCGTCAGTCCGCTTTCCGGACAGTAAATTCCAAAGCAATTGGGGCCCAGAATACGGATGCCGCGGCGAGCTATGCGGGTGATATCTTCTTCCATCCTTCTTCCCCCAGGAGTTCCTGTTTCCCTAAATCCGGAGGTAAGGATTTCAGCCCCTTTTACTCCTTTGCGCAGGCATTCTTCCAGGGCGCCACTAACCAGGGGAGCGGGAATGGTCAGGATAGCCAAATCAACTTCTCCGGGGATTTCTTTTAGAGAAGGATAGACTTTCAACCCGTTTATCTCCCCGCCTTCAGGGTTGACCGGATAGATCTTACCCTCGTAGCCGATCTCCATGATGGCGCTGAGAATGATATTGCCAAATTTGGCCAGTTCTGCCGAAGCCCCGATGATGGCCACGGATTTTGGATAAAAAAGAGGAGCAAAAATCTCCAGGATGGATTGGTTCATGAGCTTCCTTTCTGTATCGGGTAGCGGGGCATTTTTCACCCTCCTCTTAAATACTCACCGGAGGATAACTTGTCAAGAAAAGAAAGGGTGCCATCCTTCACTTTTTAAGTTACTACCTGAATCTTGCAGCGATATGACGCTTTTGGGGACGTCCTGTTGTGAAATGGGGTCAACGGTATTAAGGTAATGACTAGTTCAGGCTAATATTGTAGTTATGGCCTATGGCGCGCAAACCTCGAGTTCATTTTCCTTCCGCCCTCTATCATATAATTGCCAGGGGAAACCACAGACAAGCTATATTCTTGGATGAAAAGGATTTTAGAACCTACCTTTCTTATCTCTCGGAATACAAAAACAAACAGTCCTTTCATCTCTATGCCTACGCTTTGATGAAAAACCATTTTTTATGTTGAGCTCAACATAAAAAATGATTGGACATCAGCGTATACGCAAACAGTCTGACCCCGTAGGCACTACCCATCTTCCCCAGATGATCCAGTAAAATCTCAAAATCCTCCGGTGGGCGAAGTAGAACTCGCGATTGTTGCACCGTCATCTAAATATGAAATATGCGACGTAGTTTCTGAATTGACTTAACAAATGGTTCATGCAGCCCATTCTGAATAATTACCTGAGATCCAAAAGTATCTGTAAGTTTACTCAGAAACAACGTTCCCCTTCAACAACGTCTATATAAATCCTTACGGACCATTTCCTTGAGCTTTTCCGGCTCCAAAACCTGGCATTAGGGGCCGATGCTGAGAATCCAGCGTTTGATCTCGTCCAGGCCGGCCACCCGGAAGGCGATTCCCAGGCCTCCGTCGGCGAGCCCGGCCACCTTCTGGCTCTCATGCCAGATCCTTTCCCCTACCCACCGGGCCCAGGCCGGGGAAATTCTGATCTTCACCGTGTAAAGCTCATCATGCATCACCTTGAAGCTATGGCGCATAAACTCGTTCAGATCAAAATCTTTGGGAGGGTCGAACCGTTCATCGGTGACTTTGAGCATCTTTATCCGGTCCAGGACGAACATTCTCACTTTTCAAGAAACCTTTTTCGATCGGAAAAATAAAACCCCACCTCTTCCTCAGAAATGGGGTCTGTTCAAACTTCCAAACCATGCAACCTCCCGGCTACCTCACTCGGGTAACTATTAAGGGTTGATGGATAAATGCATTTACCGAAAAAGCTTTTAATCTCATGGAATTTTATAAAATTGAGGAAGGGAAGTCAAAGTACTCTTTTTATAAGAAATTCCAAAGCTTATAAAAATGAAAAAGGGAGAGAAGGCACTGAGCTTGATATTTTTTCCCAGCGGTGTAGAATGATCAACAGAATTGGCTTGATTGCAGCCTCAGTAAACAGGATCCAACTCCGATGACCAGTCTCAAGAACGAATTCTCCTGGTCCAAAAGCAGGGATGAAATCTTCAAAACCTGCCCCAGACAATACTGGTTTGCCTATTACGGTTTCTGGAATGGCTGGCTCAAGGATGCCCCTGAAAGAACTCGGCAGATTTATGTCCTGAAGAACCTGAAGAACCGTCAAACCTGGGCTGGAGAAAAAATCCATAATTGCATTCATAGAAGCATCAACAATATTAGAAGGGGAATCAAAGTCCTCCCTGTGGAAGAGATTATTTCCATCACCATCAACCGGATGAGGGCTGAGTTTCGGTCTTCAAGATCGAAAAATTATTGGAAAAAACCAAAGACCTGTGCTCTCTTTGAGCATGAATATGGGATAGAAGTTACCGCTCCGCAATGGAAAGAAATGGCCCAGAATGTCGAAACCTGCTTGAGAAACTTCTACGCCTCGGACATTTATGGCAGCTTGAAATCCCACGGCAAAGAAGGATGGCTCGAAGTGGAAGAATTCTCTTCTTTTCATCTGGATGAAATTAAGATCAATTTAGTAATTGACTGTGCCATAAAGGAAGGGAATTCCACTATCATCTACGACTGGAAAACAGGGAAAAGCCTCTCAGAAGATCTATCCATCCAGCTTGCTGGTTACGCCTTCTATGCGTTGGAAAAATGGAATCTCCCTCCAGATTCTCTAAAGGTCGTTGAGTATAACCTCTTTTCCAATACCGCCAACTCATTTTCGGTGACCAGTAGGGAAGTTGAAGGAATAAAGGGATACATTAGGGGAAGCGTTAAGGATATGCAGTCCCTTTTAAAAGACCCCGAGAACAATATCCCGTTGCCCGAGGATCAATTCAGCAAAGTGGAGAATGAACGGGTAAGTCTCCGATGTAGTTTTAGGAAAGTCTGCAGGCCTTAAATAGGTGGTCCACTTCCACTCAGGGAGAATACCATGACAAATCAAGTAATAATCTGTCCGTATTGCCATAAAGAGATTCCATTAAGCGAAGCGCTTTCTCACCAAATCAAAGAGGAATTGCGAAAGGAATTTGATACTGAGGTTAAAAAGAAGGAGCAGGATCTAGCCCAAAAAGAGCAGGGCCTAATCAGGAAGGAAAAGTCGCTTGAAGAAGAATATGCCCGGAAACTGAAACTTGAAAAAGCCAGGTTAGAAGAAGAATCAAAACAAAAAGCCAAAGAGTCAGTTGCCATTGAATTGAACGATTTGACTGAACAGCTGAAAGAAAAAGAACAGAAATTACAGGAATCACAAAAAGCGGAGCTTGAGTTCAGAAAACAGCGGCGTGAGCTTGAGGAAAAGCAAAAATCCATCGAATTGGAAATGGCTCGAAAGCTTGACGAAGAAAGGGAGAAGATTAGGGAAGAAACCCAAAAAAACGTTACGGAGCAGCAGAGGTTTAGAGATTTGGAAAAGGACAAGAAGATCAGCGATATGCTGAAGCAGATTGAAGATTTAAAAAGAAAAGCGGAGCAAGGATCACAGCAGACACAAGGGGAGGTCTTGGAACTTGAGTTAGAGGAAATTCTAACAACCAATTTTCCTTTAGATCAAATTGAACCGGTCGCAAAAGGTAAAAAAGGTGCTGATATCCTGCAAAAGGTTCATAATCAACACGGCCAGTATTGCGGAACCATTATCTGGGAGTCAAAACGCACCAAATTATGGAATGATGGTTGGATTGAAAAGCTGAAGGATGACCAGAGGGAAGCAAAAGCAGAAATTGCCGTACTGGTGACAACCGCACTCCCAAAAGAGGTAAATAATTTTGCATATATTAACGGAGTCTGGGTTACTAACTATACTTTAGCCATTTGTCTTGCTGTCTCATTAAGGATAAACCTGATACAAGTTGCCAGTGCGAAATTATCTGCGGTAGGAAAATATGAGAAGATGGAAGTCTTATATGGCTACCTATCCGGTCCTGAATTTGGTCAAAGAGTCGAGGCCATTGCGAATGCCTTTGGTTCCATGAAGAATGATTTAGACCAGGAGAAAAGGGCCATGACTAAAATATGGGCCAAGAGAGAGAAACAAATTGAGCGGGTAATCAATAATATTTCGGGAATGTATGGGGATATGCAGGGGATCATCGGGGCTTCCTTACCGCAGATAAAAAGTTTGGAGTTGACGGCATTAATTACTGAAGGAGATTCTGGGTCGAATGAGGATAAGGAGGATATACATTCAAGATAAGTTCCGGTTTTGACGATAAATAAATTGACCTACGCATCAGGATCAAATGAAAGTTAGGCCCCGTATTAAGTGCAAAAATGAAAATGGGTAAAGCTATCATTCTTGACTTTGAGGAAAACAAAATAAAGGATCAAGAGCAAGCTTGATTTTCTAAGGAAGTTGCCGGAATCACCGGAATAGGCACCCTATATGCGCTTAACTATTTTTTTCCGTCTATTTTTGGGGTATCTGCTCATATTCATTCTGGTGTTGGCTATAAGCGTTTATGCCATTCTTCAGTTGCAACAATTTGAGACGACGACCCGGTCTATCCAGGAACTCGACAATCAGGTATTAGAGTCCGAGAAAAGACTGAGCGATTCGCTGCTGTCGCAAATGCGCTATGAGAGAAAATACCTGGTCGTGAGGGATCGCGTTCTATATGACCAATATCTTCTGGCAAGCGATGATTTTAGAAAAAATATGGATCAGGCCTTGCTCTTGGCAGTTGCCTTTCCCCAACGGGAAATATTGGACAAGGTCAAGACATATTATGAAGAATACCAATCCCTGATTGCTGAAGAAATGAAATTCGTGCAGGCCAATCAACGTTATAATCATGCATGGTATAAACAGGAAAAAGAAAAAGCAGTGGATCAAATGCTGGAGGCGCTGAAGAAATTGGCGGCGGATTCTCGGCAAAACACCTTTGATAAGATAAAAAAATTGGGAGAGGTTGGAGCCGAAGCCCGGCGGGGAGCAATTTTTATGGCGATTATGGCTCTTTTGGGTGTCCTCACCATCTCCTTTTTTATTACCCGCTCCATTACCAGACCAATTTCCGTCTTGATTGATAAAACCCGGGAAATCGCCAAGGGGGTTTTCAAATGTGATTTACATCTTTCTTCACCGCCCGAGATAAAGGAATTGAGTCAAGCCGTTAACTTCATGTGCGATCAGCTCAGGGCTATGGATCAGATGAAGGCTGATTTTTTCTCGATGATATCCCATGAGATGCGTACCCCCCTTACTTCGATCAAGGTTGGAACCGGCATGCTTTTACTCGGAAGCGAAAGAGAAATAACCAAGGAGCAAAAGGAAATTTTGGATATTATCTCCAGGGAGAGCCAGCGGTTGATTGACTTGGTGAATTCCATCCTGGATCTATCCAAAATGGAAGCCGGAATGATGGTTTTTCACTTTAATCCCACAGATATAAGGCTTTTGATTAATCAGACGATCGCCGAAATCAAACCCTTAGCCCTGGGCGCAAATGTCCGCCTGCACATGGAGAGTCCTCAAAGTTTACCCTTGATCAGGATGGACCGAGAAAGGATCCTGCAGGTGCTTAGAAATTTTATGGGGAATGCCGTCAAATTCACCCCGAGGGGCGGCCAGGTAATTATTTCGGCCGTTTCTAAAGAAGGAATGCTGGAGGTTTGTGTGAAGGACACAGGACCCGGGATTCCCAAGGAAAATCTGACGATCATCTTTGAGAAATTCCAGCAAGCCCCACTGCAAAGATCGAACATGATGAGGGGCAGCGGATTGGGGTTAGCCATTGCCAAGCATGTTATAACGGCTCATGGAGGGAAAGTATGGGCAGAGAGCGAACCCGGGCAGGGCAGTTCCTTTTTCTTTATATTGCCGGCCTGATCTTTTTCCTTTTATCCGGTTGCGCAACCTTGGGCAAAATATTTATTCCGACGCCAGAAGTTCCTGCCGAAAAGGTTCAAAAACAACCAGAACGTCCGCAACCAGCCTTTGAAAGGCTGGAGCGAGCAGCGCAACTTTTCAAGCAAGGTGATTATGATGGTTCCTTGAAGGAAAACCAGAGGGTTTTATCTCTTGCGGGCAAAAAACTCCCAGGGGACAGGGCCCTTTTCAACATGGGGCTGATCTATGCCCACTTCGGAAATCCTAA
>JASEHN010000617.1 GCA_030018715.1 Thermodesulfobacteriota bacterium
GAGGAGGCGGAAGGCGTCAGCCCCGCCCCATCCACGGAGAAATCAGCGCCTCATGATTCCAAGCGGACTGGGCTGGCCCCCCGGCCATGGGCGCCCTTGGCCTTTACGCCGAACCTTTCCTCCTCCGACCTTGGCCACCCACCCGTGACTGAAGGGTTACGGATAAATTCATTTTGTCATGGACGCCAGGTGGCATTTTATGTAGAATGACGAAAAATTTTAAACCAATGGAAAGGCCATGAAAAATAATCCAATACTCGCTGAACTCAAGGATATTGCCGCATACCCCTATAAGAATCTGCAAAACTGGAAAATAAAAACAGGGAGGAAAATCCTGGGCTACTTCTGTATCAACACGCCCGAGGAAATCATCCAGGCCGCGGGCTTTTTGCCCGTCCGCCTTTTGGCGTCGCAGGAAAGGATCTCCCTGGCCTCCAAACATCTGCAAAGCTATAGCTGCTCACTGGTTCAGAGCTGTTTGGAGTCGGCCCTGCGGGGAGAATTAGATTTTCTCGACGGGACGATCTTCCCCCACACCTGTGACTCCATCCAGCGCCTCTCGGACATCTGGGCCGAGAACCTGCGCTTCTCCTTCCACTGGGATCTGGTCTTGCCGGTGAAGCTGCATACGGAAAGCTCCAGGATTTATCTTATTCAGGAACTTAATCGCCTCCGCCTGGGGCTGCAGGAATTCATTGGCCGAACCATTACGGATGATGACCTGCGTTTCTCCATTGCCCTGACCAACGCCAACCGTTCCCTTCTCAGAGAACTCTATCAACGCAAAACCAGCCATGCCGGCCTGTTTTCCGCCGCAGAGTTCTCAGCCATCGTGAAGACAGCCACGTTCTTACCCAAAGAAGATCACAACCTCAGGCTGAATAAATTGCTTTCCCGGGCAGAAGATGGTCCATCCCGCGCCAAAGGCGGAATACGGCTGTTTCTGATAGGAAGCGTTTGCGATCAACCGCAAGTTTTTGACCTCTTGGACAACTGCCGGGCTTCCATTGTCGGGGATGACCTGTGCACAGGATGGAGATATTTTTCCGAAGATGTATCCGTGGAAGGAGATCCCATCGAAGCCCTGGCTGACCGTTTTATCCGCAGGGTACCCTGCCCCTGTAAATTTAACCCTGGAATCGATCGGGCAGGTGAATTGCTCAAAAGGGTCGAAGCCTCTCAAGCCCAGGGGGTCGTCTTCATCCTTCTCAAGTTTTGCGATCCCCATGCCTTTGATTATCCCTACCTCAAAGGGAAGCTCGAGGAGCACAAGATTCCCAGCTTACTCCTGGAGATCGATCCGGGAGGAATAAATCTGGGAGCTGTGGAAACCAGGCTGAATGCATTTATTGAGACCCTCGGAGGTTAAAATGGACATGGAAAAAGAAAAACCCCGCCTTAAGGCCTCGCAAAAAATGAAGGAGTTGATGACTCGGTATTATATGGGAGCCAAAATGGCCGAAGGCACGGATAAGAAGATCGCCTGGATAACAAGCGGAGGCCCGGTGGAATTCCTTATTGCCGCCGACATCATTCCCATCTATCCGGAAAACCACGGGGCCATGCTGGGCGCTTCCCGCATGTCCGTCGAGCTCTGCGAAGTGGCCGAGAACCTTGGTTACTCCCGGGACCTCTGCTCCTACGCCCGGGGCGACATCGGCTCGGTCCTCACCAAGAAAAGCCCCATCGGCGGCCTGCCGCGGCCGGACTTTTTGCTGGCCTGTAATAACATCTGCGGCACTGTCTTGAAGTGGTACCAGGCCTTGAGCCGCCTTTTTAACGTTCCCCTTTTCCTTCTGGACACCCCGTTTATACACCACAAGCTAATCCCGGAGAGCATAGATTATGTTCGCCAGCAGTTTGAAGAACTCATCGATTTCATAGAAAAGCAGACCGGAAATAAATTCGACCGGCGCCGTCTAACCGAGGTCGTCCGTTATTCCGGAGAGGCAGCGATCCTCTGGAAAAACGTGCTGGATCAATGTGCGAACCGCCCGTCGCCCATGAGCTGTTTTGACGCCTTCATCAATATGGCCCCCATCGTTACCCTGCGGGGAACGGAAGAAGTTACCCAATTCTACCGGGAAATGAAAGACGAGCTTAAGGAACGCATCTCCCGGGGAATAAGCGCAGTGCCCGAAGAAAAATTTCGCCTCCTCTGGGATAACATTCCCATCTGGTACAAGATGCGGGAGCTGTCCGATCTTTTTGCGTCTTACGGAGCCTGCCTGGTTGCAGACACTTACACCACTGCCTGGGTCTTCGAAGGGATGGAAACGGCAGATCCCCTGGAGGGCCTGGCTCTCGCCTATACCACCGCTTACCTGAACATCAGCCTTGATCTAATGGTTGAGCGCATCCTCGGTTTACTGCAAAGGTTCAGCGTGGATGGCTTGATCA
>JASEHN010000618.1 GCA_030018715.1 Thermodesulfobacteriota bacterium
CGGCTTTCGCCGGAATGACGGGGAAAGGGGCTTTCGGACTTTTTACGAGATCATCAGATTTGGATGGCCTGTAAGATCACGTTTGCCTATCACAAGGCTCACGGGGAGGGTTTGGGCCTAACAAGTCGGATAGGATGTGGTTTAGAAAATTTCTACAGACTTGCTATAAAATAATGGAACTAACGAGCTATGTCTCCCCTTCCGTTCGTTGAATTAAAGGGTTCGAGGGTTCAAGGGCCATAGTAGTTTTTTTTCTCTTTTCACTTGCCCCCTGGCCCCCTGTCTTCTATGGGGTGGATACGAAAGCCCGGTAAGCTTTGTAGGTTTCGAAGATATCCGCTTTGGAGGTTACTTCGAAGGGTGAGTGCATGGAGAGCACGGGCACGCCGCAGTCAATGATATCCATGCCGTAAATGGCCAGGTACTTGGCCACGGTGCCTCCCCCTCCTTCATCCACTTTGCCAATTTCGGTCATCTGCCAGGCCACGTTGTGGGCGTTGAACATGCGCCGGATTTCACCCACGTACTCTGCCCGGGCATCTGAGGCAGCGGCCTTTCCGCGCGCGCCGGTAAACTTCTCCAGACAAACTCCGTAGCCGAGCTTGCCGGCGTTTTGCTTTTCGTGAACCTCCGGGTAATTTGGATCCAGAGCGGCTTCCACGTCAGCGGAGATAGCTTTAGAGTTGGAGAGGATTTGTTTCAGCAGGGCTTCCGTAACCGGGAGGCCGGCACGTTCGATCATGGCCCGGAGGGCGCTTTCCAGGAAAAGGGATTTGGCGCCGGTGTTCCCATCGCTGCCGATTTCTTCTTTGTCCACGAACAGGGCCACTACTGTTCGAGGTGGTTCTTCCAAAGAGAGGATCGCCTGCAAAGAGGTGTAGACGCTGGCCCGGTCGTCCTGCCCGTAGGAGCCGATCAGGCTGCGGTCAAATCCGACATCCCGGGCTTTCATGGCCGGGACAAGCTCTATCTCAGAGCTGATGAAGTCTTCTTCGATCAAACCGTACTTCTGGTGGAGAAGCTCCATGATGCCCAGCTTGATTCGTTCTTTGGCTTCGGCATCGGGGAAGGGCAGGCTTCCGGCGATGGCCGTGAGCTTCTCGCCTTCGATGGCTTCGACGAGTTTCTTCTGATCCTGGGTCTTGCCGGAAAGATGGGGCAGAAGGTCGTTGATGACGAATACCGGATCATGCGGATCTTCCCCGATGACCACATTCAGAATTGAGCCATCGGATTTTACGATCAGGCCGTGGAGGGACAGGGGGATGGTCACCCACTGGTATTTTTTAATCCCGCCGTAGTAATGAGTCCGCAGAAGAGCCACGTCTGCATCCTCATACAGGGGATTCTGCTTGAGGTCAATCCGCGGGGAGTCGATGTGGGAGACGATAATCCTTATGCCCCCGGCCAATGATGCCTGGCCTAAAACGGCCAGGGCAATGGACTTATCTTTATTTACGAAGAAAAATTTTTTTCCGGCCCCCCCCCGCAGGCAGTCTTCCTGAAACCCTGCTTCTCTGGCCGCCTGGGCGATTTCCCGCACTGCTTCCCGTTCGGTCTTAGCCCGGTCGAGAAAAGATTTGTATCCTTCGGCAAAGCGAAAAGCCTCTTCTTTCTCCTTATCATTCAGGAGATCCCAGGCTAGCCTTCCCCGGAATTTCAGTTTTTTTTCCAGCACCGCTGTGTCATTTTTTATTTTTTCTTTTTCCTGTTCTCGGTAAACCATCCACCAGCCTCCTCGTATCCAGTGCGGGATTATGAATATTCGGGCAGACTTTAGCCGGGTTAGCGATTTATCCGGGCGAAGCCATGCTCCGGGTTCACGGTTGCTTCAAAGCGCGGAACCATTTCGAAACAGGGCTGACAGATGGGTAAATGGATGGCTTTGTGATCCACTTCCAACTGAAGACTTATCCCTTTTTCATTGAAAACCTTTCCGCAGTATGCGCAGTTTGGGTTTTTCAGCAGCGGTTCTTTGCTCAGTTTGAGTTCCATCATCTCGTTTTTTCTCCTTTTAAATATTGTATGGAAAATTTGAAACTTATTAGCCACAGAGAACACAGAGGTCACAGAGCTATAATCAAAGTGTTTAGAACAAAAAATAATTTAGGACACGGATGAATACGGATAAACACAAAATAAATTTAGGGAAAAATCTTAACAAATCCTTCAAAAAATGAACTTTCGTAGTACAGAGATCACAGAGAATGCTGAAAAAATTATGTGAACTCAAACGTTGAAACACGCAAACTGAAACCATTTTTTCTTATTCTCTGTGCTCTCTGTGGCAAATTTAAGATTTCTGGTAACAGTTTAGCGATTTGAAAAAATGGTATAAAAGTTTTTGTTGAGGGCCGGGGGTTAGAGCGGAACGCGCCGGAAGCATCGGTTGGGGTTC
>JASEHN010000040.1:0-1853 GCA_030018715.1 Thermodesulfobacteriota bacterium
TCCTATGCAATCCGGCCCCTAACCCCCTGTGTCAAGTGTGGGTAAGGATCAGCGCTGGTAGGGAGAGGGAACGTTTTCTTTCAAGGCTTCCTGAATCCTCTCGCGGAAGATCTTGGGAACCTGGTACGCATCTTTGGACGGAGGTTCAAACTCCTCGCGATCGATTCCTGTATAGCCCCTCTCTATAGGCCTCTTAACCTCCGGCTGGGGCAGAGTGGGCATGGGAGACCAGGGCCCGTAATACCAACCGGGTCTGGGGTCGTACCCCCAGGGCCGGCCCCATCGGTTGATCTGGCCGCCCATGGCCATCTGCTGGGACATCTGTCTCATGGCCTGCTGGGACCTATTCAATCTGCGAAGGACTTCCTGCTCAGGGGGGATGGCCCCCTGCGCATCTTCGCCCTGCAGTTTGCCCGAGGCTTCGCCCATGGAGTCCGCAGCGCCTTCCAGGTCCTTCAGAACCTCGCTGTCCATCGCCGGGAAGAGCTGGGACAACATCTCTATCTTCTCCTTCAAATCTCGGGCCCGGTCTTTCAGTTCTTTCTGCCGGGAAGAGAGGGGAGGGAACTTTTTTTTCTGCTCCGGGCTCATAACTTCCCGGGAATCGGGGCGCAGTCCCTCGACCATCTTTTTCATCTCTTCCAGGAGCTTTTGGGCCTCTGGTTTTTTGGCAAATTCCTTCAACCATTCTTTGACCTGCTCGGCAAATTTCTCTACCTTCCCCTCTTTAAGGGTCTTCTCCCCCTCCTGGATGCCCTCTTTCTCCTCGGAGGACAGGGTCTGCCGGAGTCTCTCCAAGGATTTGCGGATTTGCTCTAAAGAGAGTTTCCGCCTCTTTTCAGCTTCCTCCTGAATTCTCTCCCGAACCTCCCGGTCGATCTTCTCCGTCTCCCGGAGGATCTCTTTTTGTTCGGACATGATCTTGTCCAGTTCGCCAGCCTGGCGGGACATCTCCCCCTGGATCCGGTCGAAGCTGGAGCGGGCAGCCCGGGATCCAGCCCGGCTAAGGGCCGCCATCATCTCGGATAAGGACTGGAGGAGCCTCTGGGCCGCCTCCATGGCCCCGGCTAAGTCCCCGTCCATAAGCTTTTTCTGGATCTCCTCCAGGTCCTGGAACAGGTCCTGGAAGTTAAGGCCGCTGAGCTCCGGGCTGTTAACGAATTCGTCCGGGAGATGGGGAGCCATTTTGGTCAGGGCCTCCATGACCGAGCGGAGAAGCTCGGCAAGCTTCTTCAGCTCCTTCAGGGCTTCATCCAGGGCCTCCTTGGTCTGCTGGCCTTTCATATCTTTGAGGAAATCCAGGAGCCGTTGCTGCCGGTTGCGCAGCTCCCGGGCCAGGGATTCAAGCTCATTCATCCGGGCTTGTTTGGCGATCTCTTCCGCCAGAAGGGCCAGCCTTTCCATCTCCTGGGTGACCGTCTCTTTCAATTCAAAGGGCATCCTCTCTTTCAGGGAAGACAGATTCCGTCTCAGGGCGTCGAAGTCGAACCGTTCCCGTTCCCTTTCCCCTGGGTCTTTCATTCTTTCTATGTTTCGGTCCAGACGCTTCAGGATATCTTCCATTATTTTAGTCAGGGCTTTCCGGTCCCTGGTCTCTTCCAGGTGGTCCGCCAGGAGAGTTAAGAAGGCCTCGGCGACCTGCTGCGCTTCTTCTCCTTCCCGGGCCGCCTTTGCCTTTTCATCCCGGATGGAGAGAGTGAAAGAACGGGAATAACCTGCCTTGGGTCCGGATATGGTATCGTTATCCCAGACCCCCAGCCGGTAAATGACCTTCTCTCCTGGAGTTAGGGCCAGGCTGCTCATCTCCCATTTAAAGGTCTGGGGCGGAAGGAAGCTGTCTCCGCCGGGGTTCT
>JASEHN010000040.1:1863-4370 GCA_030018715.1 Thermodesulfobacteriota bacterium
TCCCTTTCCCCCTTTCGGTAGAGCAGTTTTACGGCGGTGATTCCGAAATCGTCCCGCGCTGCGTACACCACGGGGATATCTTCCTCGCCGGTAATTTCCAGGTCCTTGGCCGGCTGAAAAATTTCTACCTCAGGGTTTTTATCGGGGATGAGACGGATGGCATAACGAATAGGGTCGGGATTCGTAAAACCGAATTCGTCCTTCACCATGAAAGAATAATAACCGGGATAGAGTACCAACCAATTCCCCCGAAAACTTTTCCCGTTTTTTTCCAGGGGCAAGGCAGCCTCCTGATTTAAGACCATTTCCGCCGCTGCTACTTCCTTGGTCAACTGTCCCTCCAGGTTCACCATGGTTCCTTTCAAGGCCTCGATGTGTCCCCCCTCGCGGGTCTCGCGAGGCAGACGGCTATACTCCGGAGGAATCAGGGTCAACTTCACATTTTGCACATCGGGCGGATCCACCACCCGGAGGGTAAAAACGGGAGAGGCTAAACGCCCGTTGTAGGCCTGATAGCGTAAAGAAGACTGGGGGTTGACGATTTGGTGGGAGAATCTTCCCTCTCCCTGCGCCCTCATGGAAACCCGCATCTCCGGCCCGGCCTCAGGCCAGATCGCCAGGTTGAGCTTTTCCGGAATCGTTCCCGTAACCCGGGCTTGAAGCCGGAAGGGTGTGCCCCGAAGAATCACTGATCCTCTTGGCTCCAGGGTTATAAGAGTTTCCCGTGAAGGCAGGGTTGAAAAAGGGTTGGTCATCAGCGCCAGAGATCTATTCAGGAAAGGAGGGTCCAGGGCCAGGACCGCAGAGAAGGCCAGAAGGAGGGGAAGAAGAAGGCGCAGATGCCCGCAGGCAATCCTGAAATTGATGACTTCAGCAGGGCGAAGGGAGGAAATTTTCTCTGCCGTTTTCCTGATCTGAGCGGTGATCAGCCCGGAGGAAATCTGGCTCGGGCCGGACTCCTTTTGCAGATGCGGGAAGAGGAGAAGGGAGTTGGTTACGTCGTCCCGCAAGTGGGGAAATTTGACCTCCAACTCTCTGGCGACCCGGCCCGGGGAGGGGCGGGATAGTATTTTCCGGAGTCCCCTCACCAGGAGAAGCGATAGAAAGGCAATCACCCCCAGGGAATAGAGGAGCGCGACATACCAGAAGGCCTCTCCCAGAGCCAGGGGGAGGAAGCTTCCTAAGAGTGCCAGAAGAAAGGCGGAGGCAAACAGAAGAAGGAAGTCGAGGGCAAAGAGGACCTGCAGGCGGAGAGCTACGCCTCTGAGAAAGCCAGAGAGGCGATCATAATGTTGTATAACACTATCTTTCACCACCGCACCCAATAAGATATTACAATACCAGTGACCTTGAATCAACAGGAAATATATCCTTATTAATGGGTGCCCTCCTTCACTTTTGAGTTTCGTTCATGATTTCAGAATGATGGTCAGGACCCGGCCCGGACGGGAGGGGGATGAAAGAGGGAACACCGGCGGGAGAAAGAATTTGGGGAGATCGGGCAGACGGTCATCTTCCGTCCGTAAGGTTAAACTCCTACCGGAAGAAAATTTTATTTATTATAAAGCGGTCAAATATGTGGAATTTGTATAAGGAATTATCGCGCCTCTGGGTTGCTTTTTCCAGATCTGCTCCCGATGGGCGGCGTTAGAAGATTTCCTTTCCCGTAAGCACGCCGACGGATTTACGGTAAGCATTGGTGATTGATTTCTGGATGGCTGCGGTTTGCTCTACCGTACCTGCCTCCACACCGCATTCGGGGCAGACAAACTGTTCCACCGGAATTGATAAACGAACACCCCGAAAAAGTACATTCTTTTCTGTCCTTTTTACAGCCATTTCTTTATGCCCCCGTGGGCAATGCATCCGAATCTCTCGCATTTTCCCTTCCTTTAGGATCAATTGGATCCTGGTGCCCAGAGATGAGCCATAGGTGGCCGATGAGCCGGATGATTATTGGCTTGTCCAATCCTCATATTCAACAATACCCTTATAATGCTCCGTGTTATGGGTAACAACAATTAAGCCGTATTGTTTGGCAACAGAGGCTTGTAAAATATCCAAATCACCCCTTGGCTTGCCGCATTTATTTGCATCAGCTTTGGTCTTCGAAAATATTCCCCAAGTGCGCCGGTCAATGTCTATGACACCCAACCTCATAGCAAGATTGTTAATGTTTGATAGATTAATTTTGGAGTGGGGGTTTATATAGGCCAGGACTTGCATCTGGGCCACAGTTATCATCGATAGTCTGAGATCCGAGGGCCCCTTGTTCTTAAAAATTTCGACAAGATTGTGTTTTCCACGGAGGTAGTACGATGCAATATCTGTATCGATAAGATATTTCATTCATCTTCATCAGGCATCGAGGAAGGAACAAGCCTTGATTGGTATAGCTTTTCAAGTTGCTTATCTTCGTCGCCACTTTCAATCCACGCGCCAAATAGACTTTTGATGTGAAGCCATGGGCTTTCATTAACAGCTTCACTTGACAAGCCATGTAATTG
>JASEHN010000040.1:4380-12769 GCA_030018715.1 Thermodesulfobacteriota bacterium
AATCGTCTTTCTTGGATCGCCGGCAAAATTAAGAAAATCTTTAACCCCAATGGTGATAGAGACTAATGAGTTAGAATCTTGGGATTGCACTATCGCTACATTCTCTGCAAAAATAACGGGTTTTTCATCTAACATCATATTCAGCCTCCTCTTCTAATATCGCGCTGGCAAAACTCTTATGACGAACCCACCGAAAACGGCGATCAGTGGACACAAATCCTATTTCAATTGGACCCCCTGCGACAGGGGCTCCGAAAGAGAATTTCATCGCTTTTACAGTGATATGCAGATACGAATGAACAAAATCAATGGCCTCTCGTATCGGAAGATCTTTATGACCAGCAGCAACCAAAGGATCTGAAGCATTTTTAAATGCTTGATCAAATATTTTGTCAAAATCAGTTGGCTCTTTATCTTGACCGAGAAGGCGCTTAATCTCTTCAAGTAGACTTTGTTGTAATCGTGGATCAAACCCCCTGAAGACTCTTGTGAAAAAAACCGGATTGCCCGAGAAGGAGCAAAGACCGAGAGTGAGTGGTTCTACTCTTGTTCCGGTCTGTTGCACCTCGATACGAAAACAAGCAGGTTCGTGGGTCTTAGGATTCCATCCTCCCAAATAGTACCCAACAAAATCAACCCCAGCTCTTTTAACCAACGGTTCCACCATGCTGCCAAGAGCTTCGGCTGCATCCTTTACAGAAAAATCTCCCTGAACCTCATCCGCTAAACGAGCAATAATAGTTCTGTGACTTGTATCTCCAACACCTCCTGCACCCCAAGTACAGACCCCTAATCTTGAGTTCTCGCCCACCTCGAAGACTTTTTGAGCATGGCTCAGTACTTGAAGTACATCGCCCACACCGTCTGGAGTGCGGACGGATATAGTTGTAGAGCTATCAGCCCCGAAAACCACACCCTCCGAAACCAAATATGCCGCGGCGATTGTCAAAAAATCTCTCCTTACCCTTTCGTCTCTGTAGCTCTTATAACCTTTAAATAACGCATTTTCCTACTTTATCGCCAAAAATGTCAAGATTATTAAACGAGGAAGTCCAAGTCTTGTTTACGTTTCCTCCAGGATGATCATGAAAATCATCATAGGGCATGGCAATAGAGACGGTTAGAAACATGCTACCTTACCGACTTAATGGCGAATTTGCCTTTGATGTGCCTACGGGGTAATGAGGCTGTCGATTCACGCTCGGCCTTGACGTGGGCCAGGAGGGCGGAGGCGGGTTCGTAAGAGCGGCCTTCGCGGCGGGCCAGTTCGGCTTCAGTAGGAATCAGGTCACCGCGGAAGGTTTTGGCGAAGATTGTCTGTGGTAGCTCTTCCGCCCAGGCTCTGGCCGCAAACTCAATCGCATTAAAAATTTCCTTCCCTTCATCTTGAAGTCTCCTGATAAAATCTTTATCCCTGACTACCCACCTAATGTGTATCAGGCAACCTGACCCTTCTCCTCTTCGAAGTTGTCACTCCTTCCCTTATCTGGATCCGTATTTTGTACGATTTTCCGCAATTACAACTTGTTTTTGCCTGGCCCGTGGGGGCTCCAAATTTTTACCCGCCCTCGGTAAATCCCTGACCTCAAGAGGACGCAGTCGTTTGATCCGGTCCTTATCGTAAATAATTAGACGTGTACCGGTTGCCGCAGCAGTTAGAGCCGCCTGCTTAGCCGCCCGGCGAAGCGCCTTGTCAATGCCCGCCGCGTATTCTTCGAACCTTTCCTGTGAAGATTTCATGCTTTTGTCCCCTTCTCCAGCAATATCGGATCTCGTCCCGCATTATCATATAAAAACCAATGGTCGACAAGTGGTTTATATATGCGATTAAAGTTTTTCCACCCCGCTTCATAACGTCGGCGGATGACTTGTTCAGGTACGTCATGCCCCCCTTGACGAACGCGCTCTCTGACCCGCTCAACGGCGATTTCCACCTTCGGAAGCCAGAGAAAAATCAGCGCCACTTCGTATCCGATTTGCTGCCACCCCGGAATAAGGGCTGCATAGCGTCGGCCACTGAGTGTTGTCTCGAAAGCAAAACTCTCCCGCCGGCGAACATGGGCTGTGATCTCTTCTAACATCAGCCGTCCGGCCCGAATATCTGCCACCCCCGGCGTGAAAGGCGACAATCCAGCAGCAATCAGATCGACGTTGACGAAGAACGGACATCCCGCCTCTCGCGGCAGAAATTCCCGTGCAAAGGTCGTCTTCCCGGCTCCGTTCGGCCCAGCAATGATAATGATCTTTCGTTCCGGTATCATTTAGTCGTCGCTAAATCCACTTCCGTGATCCGTCGCTTGCCCGTCACGCAATCGTTCTGGGCCAGAAGGGTGGGAGCGGGTTCGTAGGAGTGGCCTTCGCGGCAGGCGAGTTCGGCTTCGGTGGGAACCAATTCACCACGGAAGGCTTTGGCTAGGATTGCTTGAGTCGGCTTTTTCACCGCGACTTTGGCCGCAAACTCAATAGCATCAATAATTTTCCTTCCTTTCATCCCTAGTAAATCTCCTGAAAAATCTTTATCCCTGACTTCCATACGCCGATGTAAAGACTGTAGACCTGCCCCCAGCTTTCTTTTTAAAAAAATTAATAATTTCATAAAATTATATAAAATTTCAAGAGGCTAAAAAAAATTCAGAAAAGGTTTAACTTTTTGCCTGAGAATGGCGATAATTTAAATGTCTCATCTACCTAAGGTAGAAGGAGCTCGGGGGCCGCCCTTCGGGGCGGTCGCTGTTTATTAGAGCCTTTCTTCAAATCTCTTTCTTAAATCCTTCTTTTTCCATTCCCCATCTACATAAAAAGCCGTAACCCAATAGAATGCATTCCTTTATTTATGCGAAACTCAATAAGATCCCCTCGCGGCTGTAATCTATGCCTCAGCGAGCTTCTTTCCTAAGATTGTAAACATCCTTTCGCAATGTCGAGCCCGGCTACGGACCATATTAACATCCACCAAGGCCAATATCTTAGGACCGTGTCGAATCTTGTGGTATTCGCCCTTCTGGGTATTTTGCGTGGCCTGATTTAATGCGGAGGCGAGATCAATCTTGCTAACCAATTCAACATCTTCTTGCCTAGGAATTGGATGGGGGTTGAATCCCTGGCCGTAGAAACCTTTAAGGGCTGACGGATCTGCAATGATCCATGCTTCCATGAGTTGGACCATTAAATGACAATTGTCTTCAGAAATATCCGATTTTGACCAACCATCACGTTGCTGCAGATGCGCCCAGGGAGATTGTGAAACCGGGCCTTCAGCGTCAACAAGTAAGACATTAAATGCGTTGCGGTGCTGCCGCAAAGCTATCCCAAAAGCATCTAAAGCGGCATTACGTGAACCGCAGGCGATAACATACCAGCGGATTTGACGTTCCCGCGCCATTGCCCTTAGCGACGTCAGAAATTTGCTGAATCCCTCCTGGACAGCCGCCTTTCCTGATCTTTGGTCCCCGCCCCCTTCAACATAGATTCGGACCTCATTCACCACCTTTTTCCTCCAATCTCGCCCATACGCCATAGCTCTCCAAGGGCATACTTTTCAAGCCACTCTGTCAATTCTTCCCTCTTCAGCCTTTTCATTGTCGTTGACCCGGCATGTTTTTCACATACGAGGATTGCTTCCGGTGTTTCGGTTAAAGCATCCACCAAAATATCTGATTGAGTAGTGACAATTAGCTGCATGCGGCTGGATGCTTCTATCAGCAGTTCCGCGATAGTCGGAAGAATATCCGGGTGTAACCCAAGTTCAGGTTCTTCGATGCAAACCAGCGGCGGAGGTGAGGGATGACAGAGGATCGCCAGCAGGCAAAGGTACCGCAAGGTACCGTCTGAAAGCCGCGTTGCCGGAACGGGTTGATGTAGTCCATCTTCGTGCAGAAAAATTTGCACAGTCCCCCCATGAATCTTGGTCGATATGTCTCTGAATGATTCATGAAATTTCTTTAGGTTCTCAAGCATCAAATTGCGTATCCCCGGTTGATGTTCCAAGTGATTCAGCACCAATCCAAGATTGCTCACGTCCTCGAGGAGAAAATCCTCAGGTAGATCTGCTTTCTGCGGGAGGCGCGGAGGTGTATAACGACCGAGGTTCCACTCCCGAAACAGGCGGATTCTGGAATACTGATTCCCTAAGTAGGTTATTTCAGGATATTGGTCGGGATCTTTACGTTGAGACAAAACAGACTGGTCCAGAGCAAGATCTTCTCTGCGAAGTTTACGTTCCAAACGGCTTTTCTGATGAGACCCTCCCGTCTGGTCGGTATAAACGCTAATGACCGGATGGCCGCTGCGGTAACGGTAATAAAAACGGACATCACCTAATCGAGGTGACTCAGCACGTTCATTCTCCACCGCTTCATCAACCAATTCGAAACGTTGCCCAACCATTGTGAATGAAATCTTGTGCCTCAACGGCATAATGCCTTCAGGATAATAAATTTTAGCGTTGACCTCTGCTGCCGGCGTCTTTTGGGAACCCTTCCAAAGCCACTCCATAACCCCACCACCGTCTCGAATAGACGAAGCTAAGTCAATGGGGGATGCTCGCAGGAAACCAATCGCCTCAATTAGATTAGATTTTCCCGACGCATTCGGCCCAATCAGCACATTGATAGATCTTAGTTCGATTTCCTCGGCATCTGGCCCAAAAGATAGAAAATTTTGGAGTTTAATCGATTGGATGAGTCTTTTTTCACCGAGCATTTTAGCCTCCTATCCCAAAAACAGTTCGGACCCATTTCTATGTCAGAGAGGGCGTTGGTTCTAGGAAAACTTCTTGCGTTGTTTCCGTATTTACATCCGCCATTTCCCACAATTATAATCCCGATAAGGCATTGGTAATGCCTAAAATTGGGGGAATGATTTTTTATGGAGAAAAGGGGAAATCACCGCGAACGCGCTTTTCGGCGACTATACTGCTTTCTGAGCTCTTTGATTTGAAATTCTCCGTTTATCATTTATCCTTTTTCTAACAAAGCAAAAGGCAAAATTGTGATGTGTCCCCGGAATTCCCGCTATCTCAATACCGTATTATCGATGCCTGACCCCAAGATATTAATCCGAGCCAGAATTTCCGAGGCGGGTTCGTAGGAGCAACCTTCGTGGCGGGCAAGCTCGGCTTCGGTGGGAACGAGCTCGCCGCGGATGGCTCTGGCCAGAATTGCCTTCGTTAATTTTTCTGCCCTTGTGGTAGCTGATGCAACCCGTTTCTCGATGGCATATGCCAACTTAAATAGGTTCTCAACTCGGCGCACGATTTCTTGTTGTTGGGCAATCGCACACTATCGCTCTTCAAAATATTCTCTTAAAAAATCATCTCTTAATCTTACATTCATATCAGCCTTAGAAGAAAGAACTTCTTGCAGCGGCTTATCAGAGGTTACGATAACATTGGCATTTACTGAATAATAGGTTTCAACAAGATAAAGATCATCATCAGGGATCCCATTTTTTGTGGCTTCGGACAAATTCTTAATTTCATCCCTTTCAAGAAGCCGGCACTTTTTAAAATCTTTCAAAATATCGTAGTGCAATTGCTTGCTAAAAATGCATATTGGCAAATTTCCTTGTTTCATGAGGCGATATGCCTTTTCCATCCATGGGCTATTGATTAAAACGGCTATTTGATCACATTTTTCCTTAAGCCTCCATAAGAATTCAGAACTTTCCTCTTGGGCATTCTCTCCATTATCTCCTGCTAAATCATGAATTAGCCATTCATTAATAACAAAACATTTCGATGACACTGCTTCCCCTCCAATTTCATTTGTTGGCTTTCATAAAAGTTCTGATGTCCTCCAATTCCGCCTCTATGAAACTGGTCAACCCACCCTCAATTTGGCCTTTTTCGTTGACTAATTGGCGTTCAAATTGTGTGGCTTTCTTTTCCTTTCTTGCGAAGTAGCAGGCTACATCAGACGGCTTCAATTCACCCTTAGCAACAAGAGTGAGTAGAGCAGAAAGAAATGATTCGCTATGAGTAGAGATGAGGAAATGTTTTCCTTCATCACGAATAATTTTGACCAAAACCTTGGCAACTCCGCGCACTGCTGACGGATGCAGATGAATTTCTGGCTCTTCTATGCATACCCACTCTGTATCGCGATGCAAACATCTTGCAAGAAAATAAACGATTTGGTTAGCTCCGAATCCATCATTTACCAGCTCAGACCCTAAGCCTGTTTTTTTATCCGTGGAATCCAGCGAAAATAGACCAGTTCCGGGCGTGAAATGAACCCGAAAATCACGTTCGAGGATCTGCTCCAGATAGAAACTTACTCTTTGCTCGAGGTACTTATCACTTGACAATATGGCTGCCACTTCATCCTCCGTTATCATCATTGGAGTAACTGGGACTGATGAATAGTACGGCTTAGAAAACCCCCTCTTTAGGGGAACGACCCCTACCTTTCTTAGCAATTCAATTGGAGCATTGAGAGAAACCGCAAGGCGACCTGCTTCTTCTTGTGCCTCTTGATCCTGCACCCCTGACTGAACTTGAGCCGTGATGCCATTCCAAGTTATTACAAAGGACCTGTTGTTATGCGAAATCGTCTCTTGAGTTTGCTGGTTCGCCGGGTAAGGGAAGGAAACAGGTAGTTGGAGCTTAGCCTTGAATCTCGCTTTATCTTCAATGAAGAGGGTGAAATTTCCTTTGTTCTCGCCGATGGCAGCTTTATACATGAGAATTATTCCTTCCTTTTCAAACGATGCACCCAACTCAATATCGCTACCTTTATTATGATCAAAGACGACCGCTTCAAAACTCCCCAGGCTAGCAAAGGTATAGTTGAAAAAACCGCTGGGATTCTGATTGGGATTCAATATGAGATTTTTGAGAGTAAGCAGAGTATAGAGCAAACTGGATTTCCCTGCACCATTGGCACCGTAGACAAGCGTTATGGGGGCCAGATCTACTTCTTGCTCCTTGATAGAGCGAAAATTTTTTATCTGGAGTTTCATTGATGGCTTCCTCCTCTGTATTTGGCTTCTTCAGATCTTTTCGACCCAATTATCTCTTTTCACTTTCAAGATTCTTTATTCTTTGTTTCAATCCGTCAATCTATCAGGATTTAATATTCTAACATATTAACAATAACTGTTGTACCCCCATTAGATTCTATTATAACCCTCTGTTTTTGATCACGAAAATCAAAACTGGCGAATTCACATTACTCTTAGCCAACCTCACCTCAAAGCAAATACTTTGGATTCGCGCTTCGACTTCCACTCAGCTTTAATACGTGCAAGGAGAGCGGAGGCGGGTTCGTAGGACCGGCCTTCGCGACGGGCAAGCTCTGCTTCAGTAGGAACCAATTCACCGCGGAAGACCTTGGCTAAAATTGCCTGTATCATTTTTTCAGCCCGCAAGGTCGCAGCCTTTACTCGATTATCAATCATGCCGGCGAGCTTGAATAAAGCCTCGACACGTCGGACAATCTCTTTTTGCTCAGCATAAGGCGGCAATGGTACTGCCACATCGTTAAGGATACCGATATTTATGTTCTTCTGCGCCGTGGCCGGTGCGAATTGTTCAAGATTATCACGAGCCGTTCTACTGAAAAATTCAACATACTCTGCCAAACAGAGATCTTGATCCGGGATTAGGCCAACAACGCTGTCGGGGAAACAAGCTGGGTAAGTTAATATGGCAGAGGCCGCGATATTTGCTGCAATTGTAATACATACTGTACCGGCAGGCCAAAGATGGCTCTGGGCAAGGCCAGGATCACTATATGTTTGATGGTGTGATGTGATACGTCCTCCTGATTGGGCAATATCACCTGTCTGAATAAAGGGGTAAGGTCCTCCATAAAGATGAGGCGCATTCCGGGGACGATTTTTGGATTTGCCCCGGCTCATATTACCCAGATAAGGTAAATAAACCCAAGTCCACCCATCGGTAATCTTAGGCAGTCCGTTAGTCTCAACTATTCGTGACTTAAGATTCTCGGGTTTCTTCGGCGGGTTCTTACCTTCTGCTTTAGCTTTGTTACAATCGGCTATATATCTTTGCTGGCGTTTCAACAAGATACGTTCAACAAGCTTTTCTGCCGGTTCAAGATCCGCCTGCGCATCTCGCCAGTCAGCGGTGAGGCGGCCGGAGCAGGCGGCGGAAAGGACGGCTTGGCGGAAGCGCTTAAAGATAACCGATACTTTGGCCAGACGTTCACGCGCCGCATTGATCCGCGCGAGCAGTTCTTCCACCTTTGCCACGATTCGCTTTTGCTCGGTCAGTGGGGGCAGGGGTATTTGTTGGTCGTAAAGGTCATTTCTATTAAGTCCGGGAATTGCGGTGGATGTGTCTCGCTCGACCAAGTTCAAACTGCGAAGTGAATATACATGACTATCGGCTAAATTAAATATTGTTGCAATTAGAAGATACTTATAG
>JASEHN010000619.1 GCA_030018715.1 Thermodesulfobacteriota bacterium
CCCGCCAGCAATGGCTCCGGCGCACACGGAAGCAGCAATTAAGGCGCCGGTCTTGTGGCTATGGATATATTCAAGGAGATGCCTTTCCATCTCTTTTCCCTCTGAGAGAATGTCCATAACCTGCCCGCCAACCATTCCCAGGGAACCCGCTGCCCGGGCGATCTGGCAGGTGGCCTGTAGCCGGCGACGGGGAGAAACATTTTTCATCAGGTCGGCCCGGGTCAGGAGATGGAAAGCCTCGGTCAGGAGGGCATCTCCGGCCAGAATGGCCAAAGCCTCCCCAAAGATTTTATGGCTGGTGGGTTTTCCCCGGCGCAGGTCATCATTATCCATGGCCGGGAGGTCATCATGGATCAACGAGTAGGTGTGGATAAGCTCCAGGGAGCAAGCCACGGGAAGAACATCAACAGCCCGCCCGCCAACTGCCTCGGCGGCAGCCAACGTCAGAATGGGCCGGATCCTTTTTCCTCCGGCGAAGAGGCTGTAACGCATGGCCTTATGCACCTCACGGGGGAACTCATTTTCGCCGGGAATCCATCGCTTAAGCGCCCGATCTACCATGGAGCGGCGGCGCTCGAGGTATTTCTGCAGGTTCAAATCAATCCTCTTCTGCATCCGGGGAGAAGGGCTGGGAAACGAGGCGTCCGCTTTGGTCTTTCAGCAGAATTTCCACTTTCTTCTCGGCCTCATCCAGTTTTTTGGAACAAAAGCGGGATAGGCGCACGCCCTCTTCAAAAGCCTTGAGGGACTCTTCCAGACTGAGGTTACCATCTTCTAATTTTTTGACAATTCCCTCCAGCTTCTGGAAGGCGTCTTCGAATTTCTGTTCCGCCACTTCTCCCCCCTTCATAGAATGCGGAATGGCGAATGCGGAGTGCGGAATAAGAACTCCAAATCGAAATTCCACATTCCGAATTCCGCAATAATTTATTATACACCCCCCGACTCACGCGTCAAGACTGGTCTTGGCCGTCTTCTTTCACCTCTTCCACTCTGGCCTTGAATTCGCCTCGATGCACCCTCACCTGCACCTGGTCTCCTGTCTTTACATTCGCAGCCTGACGGATGATCTCACGGGATGGAAGGATCCGGGCGATACTGTACCCTCTGGCCAAAATAGCCAGGGGATTTAAGGTCTGGAGTTTTTCTATGCACCCCTGGGCCTTTTGGCGAAACAGGCGGAGATAAGCCATCTGGGCCGCGTTCATCTGCCGGGACATCTGGCTGAGGGAGCGGAAATATTCGGCCACCCGGCGTCCGGGATTAAGGGAAAAGAGGGTATCTGTTCTCAGTCTGAGCCGCTCGATTTTGCGGGAGAGTCCTGACTGGATGGCCTGGGAAAGCCGGAAGTAGTTGTCATCCAGACGCAGACGCTGGTCTGAAAGTTTTTTCCGCGGGTCGGCCAGACGGTGCAGCAGGAATTGGAGCCGCTCCCGTTTTGCCGCCCAAACGGATCGGCCGGCATGAACCAGCCGGTATTCCAGATTTTCCAGGGAACGAACCAGGTCCACTTTATTCCGAACCACGAGCTCGGCTGCTGCCGAAGGGGTGGGAGCGCGCAGGTCGGCGACGAAATCCGCAATGGTAAAATCAATTTCATGGCCAACGGCCGAGACGATGGGAATCCGGGAATGGAAGATGGCCCGGGCTACGACCTCTTCATTGAAGGCCCACAGGTCTTCAATGGAACCACCTCCCCGCCCCACGATGATGACGTCGATTTTCGGCCGCTGGTTGAGCTCCCTAATGGCCTGGGCAATCTCCTCCGCGGCGCCTGGCCCCTGCACGCGAACGGGATGAATAAGGATGGGCACGTTGGCAAAACGGCGGTCGATGATCTTAAGAATATCCCGAATGGCCGCGCCAGTGGGTGAGGTTACAATGCCAATCTTGCGGGGAAGATGGGGTAAAGGTTTTTTATGCGCCGGGTCGAAGAGGCCTTCCTTGGACAGCTTCTCTTTCAGTTGTTCGAAGGCCAACTGCAACGCCCCCAGTCCTTTGGGCTCCATGTAATCCACGATGATTTGATATTCTCCCCGGGGTTCATAAACCGAAAGCCGCCCGTAGCATACTACCTGCAGGCCATCCACGGGAGCGAATTTCAGAATCCGGTTTTGTAACTTAAACATCACTCCTCTTACTTGAGCGGACGCGTCTTTCAAGGTGAAGTAGAGATGACCCGAGCCGGGCAGGCGAATATTGGAAATTTCCCCTTCCACCCAGAGATGTCCAAAGTTTCGCTCTAAGAGCGTTTTGACCTCGCTCGTAAGCTGGGAGACGGTGTAGATGGGACGGAAGGAATTTAAAGCGGACATAAAAAAATTAGGAATACAGAATAAAAAATAGACGCCCTTTCTTCTGAATTCTGACTCCTGAATTTTGATGATC
>JASEHN010000620.1 GCA_030018715.1 Thermodesulfobacteriota bacterium
AAGAAAGAGTTAAGGGACTCCATGGCCCCTATCGGGCGTGGTTCCCTGCTCGGCTTCCTGATCGGTATAATTCCAGGATCAGCCCACATCATTTCCACTTTCATCTCCTATGCCGTGGAAAGGAGAGTTTCCAAGCACCCGGAACGATTCGGCAAGGGGGCGATTGAGGGGGTGGCCGGTCCGGAGTCAGCGAACAATGCCGCGAGCTGCGGAGCCCTCGTGCCCATGCTGGCTCTCGGCGTGCCCACCGGACCTATCCCGGCTGTTTTATTGGCCGCCTTGATGGTCCATGGAATTAGTCCGGGACCTATGCTGATTAAAGAACAACCCGTAATCTTCTGGGGATTAATCGCCAGCATGTACGTGGGGAACTTTATCCTCCTTCTTTTGAACCTTCCTCTCGTGGGCATTTTTGTGAACTTTTTGAGGATTCCTTACAAAATCCTCTACCCGACGATATTAATGTTATGCGTGGTCGGGGTTTACGCGGTCAATAGCAGTCTTGTAGATGTCTGGATCATGACTGTGATGGGCATCCTGGGGTATGTTTTACGTAAATATGATTTTGAACCAGCTCCCATGGTCTTAGGGGTTGTCTTGGCTCCGATAATCGAGATGAGTTTCCGCCAGGCCCTGGCCATGTCTGCCGGAAGTTACCTGATTTTTGTCCAGCGCCCGATCTCAGTGACTTTTTTGGTAGCGGCTTTGGCTATGATTCTCCTTGCTTTGAAGCCCCTGGTGAAGAAGGGGAAGGATTGGAGGGAAAGATTTACCAAGCCTGAAAAGGACGAAGAAACGTAAGAAGAGAGTAAGAAAACCTGTGAAAGCGAACGCTGCAAAAACAAAGGAGGGTAAAATGATGACACATCGAAAATCAATCGTAGTCTTGATGGCTGTATTGGTAGGCGCAGGGCTTTTGGGGTTGATCCCCAAGCCTGCAGTCGCTCAGGAGGCCTATCCTACGAGGCCGGTGCAGGTTATTGTTCCCTTTCCCCCAGGTGGGGTGGCTGATCTGGTTGCCCGCCCGCTGGCGGCGGTGATGGAAAAAATATTGAAGCAGCCCGTGGTGGTGGCCAACAAGACAGGTGCCGGCGGCGCGGTAGGCATGCAGGCGGCGGCTGTGTCCAAAGCGGATGGGTACACGCTGATGGTGGCTCTTTCCAGCATTTCGGTCATGCCGGAAGTTGACAAGGTCTTTGGCCGGCCGCAGACCTACAAGATGGAAGATTTCGCTCCTATCGCCCTGTTGACTTCTGACCCCACGATTTTGGTCATCAAGAAAGAAGCTCCCTGGAAGAATGTAGCGGACTTCGTCGAAGATGCCAAGCGCCGTCCGAATGAAATTAAATACAGCTCTTCCGGAGTCTATGGCACCATGCACGTGGCCATGGAAATGTTTGCCCATGCGGCCGGGATCAAACTCCGGCACATTCCCACAGCCGGCGGCGCACCGGCCCTTACGGCCTTATTAGGGGGCCATGTGGAATGCCTGTCCGGAGGTCCGAATGTTTCCATCCCTCATATCAAAGCCGGCACCCTGCGGGTTCTGGCCGGTTGGGGGGGGGAAAAGGCTGCCGGCCTTGCCCGACGTGCCTACTTTAAAAGAGCTGGGCTATGAAGATGCCGAGTTCTATATCTGGTCCGGGTTATTCGCTCCCAGAGCCACTCCGCCGGCAGTAATTAAAATTCTCAGGGAGGCAACTCGCCAGGCCGTGAGCGCTCCGGAATTCAAATCGGCCATGGAAAAGATGGAAACCCCGATTTCTTACATGGATGCCGACGAATTCAAAAAATTCTGGGATAAAGATGCCCAGAGACTTGCCAAGGCTGTGCGGCAAATCGGCAAAGTTGAGTAAAGAAGTAAAAATTTACCCTGTCGCCTACCACAAATTGAGTATGGGGTAACACTTTAGTTCTTTGAAGAAAGGTATATCACCATAGCCAAGGGATGCCAGGGCCCGGGGGCCAGACCGGCCCGCTTGGAATCATAAGGCGCTGATTTCTCCGTGGATGGGGCGGGGGAGATACTCCCCGCCTCCTCCGGAGGAAACGGGCTTTTATCCTCGATGACAAGGGGAGACCCAACCGATGCTTCCGGCGCGTCCCGGCCTGGCCCCCGGGCCTAAACAGAGGTGTTGCTGGCATTTTTTCAAAATTCTAAACTGATACAGTATGAGGGAGAGAATTATGCAACGCATTGGTTTTATCGGACTCGGCCTGATGGGGCAGCCTATGTCCAAACGGCTTCTGGAAGCGGGTTATCCATTGACGGTTTGGAACCGGACCGCCGATCGGGCAAAAAGCCTGTTGGCTGCCGGAGCGACCTGGGGAAAATCCCCCAAGGCCGTGGCCCAGGCCTCTGATGTGGTGAT
>JASEHN010000621.1 GCA_030018715.1 Thermodesulfobacteriota bacterium
AGAAAACAAACCTCAACCTGTAATATCGGGAGAAACCGGTCTACTCGACTCAATTCAATTAACCTCGAATTCTGGAAGAAGAGGCCGAAACATTAGAAGATGTAGTTTTCCTCATTTCCCTTGGCAAAACTTAAGAGGAGAGGGCTATGAAAGATCTTCAGGCCGAGGTGACGACCGTTTCCTTGCTGGAACTCGCCGCTAGAAAGTATCCCGACCGGGAGTTTCTGATCTGCGACCAGATCCGCCGAAAATTCAAGGAAGTGGATGAACGCGTTAATTCTCTGGCTAATGCCCTCATCGATTTCGGCCTGGAGCGGGGAGATCGGGTAGGCTCCTACTTGGCCAACTGTCCAGAAATCCTGGAGAATTACATGGCCACGAACAAGGTCGGGGCCCTTCCGGTTCCCCTCAATTTCCGCCTATCCCCGCGGGAAATCGCCTGGATCCTCAACCAGGCCAAAGTTCGGGTTCTCTTTCTGGGGGAAGAGTTTCTACCCATAGTCCAGAAAATCCGGCCTGAACTTCCCTCCGTCCAATACTACATTGTCGCCGGAAATCAGGCCCCCGAGGGATTTTATCTTTTCGAGGAGCTCATCGCTAAATATCCCTCTCGTCCTCCTGGGGTTTCGGTCGGACCCGACGACCCCGCCATGCTGATGTACACGGCTGGGACGACCGGATTCCCCAAAGGGGTCCTCTGCCGCCATCGAAACAATATCTGGTCTTTGGTCAATTCTATCCTTTACGACATCGTTCTCGGCCGCTCCGGGAGCCAGGAAACCACGGCCTATCCCCTACCCTTCTTCCATAAGGCCGCCTACATTACAGCCGTAAGCCAGCTGATGAAGTTCGGGCGCTGTGTAATCATGAGGTCCTTCGATGCTGTCAAGCTCTTAGAACTCATCCAGAAGGAAAGGGTGAACCAATTTGCCATGGTGCCGACGGTGGCCCACGCCATCCTCCAGGTGCCCGACTTGGAGAAGTATGACCTAAGCTCCTGGAATACGGTCCGGTGTACGGGCGCTCCCCTCCCCGTGGCCCTTAAAGACCGTTTTGCGCGAACTTTCCCCCATGTGGATATTTGCGACAACTACGGCATGACGGAGATCGCCACCATTGCCATGCAGGTGAGCCGGGGAAAAGTGGTCAACCCCACCACCGTGGGCAAACCCCATCCGCTTACCGAGGTAAAAATTATGGATGACCACGGGCGGGAACTTCCTCCGGGAGAAATTGGCGAGATTTGCGTGCGCAGTCCCGCCCTGTTCCGCGAATATTTTGAGAATCCGGAGGCGAATGCCGAGGCTTTCGCTGGCGGCTGGTTCCACACCGCGGACATGGGAACCTTCGATGAAGAGGGCTACCTCTATATTAAGGACCGAAAGAAAGACATGATCATCTCGGGAGGGGAAAATATCTATCCGGCAGAGGTGGAGCAGATCCTTTTCGCCCACCCCCAGGTCCTCGAGGCGTCTTGCCTCGGCATCCCAGATCCCCAATTTGGAGAAGCGGTGATGGCCGCTTTAGTGTTGAAGCCGGGAGCATCTATTTCTGAGGGGGAAATTATCGGTTATGCCGCTCAGCATCTGGGTAAGTTCAAGGTTCCCAAGCGGGTGGTTTTCCTGGACCAGCTCCCTAAGAGCGCGGTGGGGAAGGTCCTGCGCCGGGAACTGAGAAAACAATTCGGCGGTACGGCGGTAAAATATGAATAAAAAACCGGTTATTTTTTCTGGGTCTTCTCCCCATCGAGTATGTGATTTTGACAGATCTGGCGATCGTTGCGGAATAATCAGCAAGGGCGGAGGCTGCACGCCCGGGCCAGGGGGTGCGCTTGCATAATGAGGCGCAAAGTCTTTCAGCGGTTCAGGTCTGAAATTGCTTTTGCTCACCGGATTTGAGAAGGAATCGATTTTCCGAAAAGGGGTCGCGGACCGGGTTCTTTGCGGAACAAAGGCACTCTCTTCGCAAGCCATTTTTTCCCGCCGATTCTGCGGCGCGCACCCCCTGGCCCGGGCGAGGCTGTATTTTTCGCTCATTTTACCCACTCGCTGGGGAGAAGATCTTTTTTTCTATCCTGGAGGAGGAAGCCTCAGTGGCCAAGAGATCAAGGGGCGAAGGTGATCTGAAAGAAAAAAACTTTGCGGATAACCGCTAAAATAATCCGGCCCCCAGGGGTCACGCCAGGCATGATTACCGGGCCGGGAAGGAGGGGTTCATGGGCATATTGATTACCGGTGGTTCCGGGTTTATTGGGGCTCAGGTGGCCCGGGCTCTCGTCCAGCGCGCGGAGCGCCCGATCAATCATCTTTATCGGGATCCAGACTACCCCTGGGAGGCCTACCTTCAGTCGTAGGC
>JASEHN010000622.1 GCA_030018715.1 Thermodesulfobacteriota bacterium
TATCTATGTTTATCTGTGGCCTAAATTGTTTTTTTAAGATCTTTCTTTATATCTCTGTGATCTCTGTGCCCTCTGTGGCTAATTTATTCTGGCCTTTCAGGGTTACAGGTAAAACAACACGGTTAGTAACACGTTGAATATGAAGCAGGACAAGATCGCGCTCACCACGCCCCGGGTAGCTACCTGGGGCACCTCGATGGATGAATAGCGCACTGTCAACCCGTGATAGGTGCAGGTCAGAGCAATCAACAGGCCGAAGGCGGCGCTCTTCAGAATTCCGAAAATCAGGTCAGTGGCGGTCAGGGAGATCATCAAATCTTCCAGGAACACCGGCAGGTCCATGGGGAGAATCCACATGGAAACAATGAACCCCCCCAAGAGGGACACCACATTGAAATAAATTGTCAGGCAGACGACGGCGATAGTTACGCCGATGATCCTGGGAGTGACGATAAAGTAAACCGGGTTGATTCCCATGGCCCGGATGGCTTCCAATTCATGGGCAACGATCATATTCCCCAACTCGGCGGCAATGGCCGTTCCCGACCGACCGATCACGATGATAGCGGTGAGCAGAGGCCCCAACTCCCGTATGATCACCACAACCAGGATGGTGCTGATGAATTGTACTCCCCCCATAAGGGCCATCTGGCTTCCCACTTCCACGATGACAATCGTCCCCAGGGCCAGAGAAACCAAGGTGACAACCTTCAGGGCTTCTACGCCGGTGAAATAGATCTGGCGCAGAGTAATTTCCAAGACCAGGGAAAAACCCTTTTCCCTCTCGGCGACTATTTCTTTCAAGGCCAGATAAAGGAGGGTGGAGAGATCGAGATAATAGTGTAACTTATCATTCATCCATCGGCCGATAGCATCCACGGCCGCAAATCTTCCTCTGCTCAAAATCCCTTCCAAATCTCTTTGCACCCCTTCCCCGTAGAAATATACCACCAACCCCCGGGACTTTCTACTAAATTCTTGCCCCAGCGGAGGAAGTATGTTACTTAAAAAAGGGGGTAGGCTATAGGCGATAGGCTAAAGGCTTTATGGTATTGGAGAAAATTATATTTACTTTGGGGACCAGCAACCGGACCCTTGACGAATTTGTAAAGCTGCTGAAATTTTATGCCATCGAGATGGTGGTGGACGTGCGCAGCTTTCCTACCAGTAAATTCCCTCACTTCAAGAAAGAGACCCTGTTGCAATCTTTGGGTGAACAGGGATTCGGGTATTACTATTTAGGAAAGGAACTAGGAGGGTACCGCAAGGGGGGTTATGAGGCTTATACCCAGACTCTTGAATACCTGGTAGGCATGGAGCTTTTAGAGCGGATGGCTTCGCGTTGTCGCTGCGCCATCCTTTGTGCGGAACGCCTGCCCTGGCGCTGCCACCGCCGCTTCATCGGACGGAGCTTGCAGGAGCGGGGTTGGAAGGTCGTTCATATCCTCGATGAGGAAAAAACCTGGGAAGATAAAAGCATTTATCGAGAGGACTCCTAACCCCCAGTATATTTTAACCCCCATAGAATTCCTCGACCTTTGACCTTGCCAAATATATAAAAACTTATATAATATACTGATGACTATGAAGCCACTAAAATTCATAGGATCCAGCGTGGACGACCTTAGGAATTTCCCGGATGTGAAGCGCGCCGGGCTGCAGGTTTCGAGCTCTATGCGGTTCAATGCGGACTTGAGCCAGGCGATTGGAAGCCAATGCAGGTTGTTGGTTCCGGTGTAAAAGAAATTCGTATCCATGTATTGGGTGAGTGGCGAGTAATCTATGTGGCAAAGTTTCGTGATGCAGTTTATGTGCTTCATTCATTTCAGAAAAAGAGCCGAAAAACGAGCCGGGAAGATATTGAATTGGCTCGTCAAAGATACAAGCAGATTGGAGGGTAACCTATGAGCGAGGCTATTGTTAATTCTTCCGGCAATGTATTTATTGATCTGGGGTTTTCTCCAGATGAGGCCGCAATTCTTCAAATGCGCTCTGAACTTATGGCTGATCTTCGGAAATTCATTAAAGTCAAGAAACTGACCCAGGCTAAGGCGGCGGAAATTCTTGACGTCAGTCAGTCCAGGATTTCCGACCTTATAAGAGGGAAATGGGATAGATTTAGCCTTGAAATGCTTATTACTCTTGCAATGAGAGCTGGCATGCAAGTCAGTCTTAGAACAGCTACATGGAGAAGGGGTAACAACTCAATCCAGCCGACCGCTTGCAGCGTCGGCTGATTTCAGACGTTATGCAAAAATCTTTTTTATCAGATAGCGACTAACAGGATTTATGATAAAAATATGGGGCCGGCTGAATATAAGTTCACCGAATACTTTGAGAAAGAAGTCTTA
>JASEHN010000623.1 GCA_030018715.1 Thermodesulfobacteriota bacterium
ACTCCTATGAGATAGAAATGGAAGATCCTGTCTTAAAGAGGACGATCAAATCCCATTACAAAGTCAAAGTCTTACCCCAGTATTTATGAGTCGATAAAAATCAACCCCTCTTTCTGCGGCCTGCCGGTAAGGGGTTTAATGCCGCTTCAAGATAAACCTATTTCGCAGGGAGCCATTCAAATGGATAATGATTTTTCTGTTCTTTTTCAACCCTTGACCATCGGCAGGGGGATGCGTAAATTGACCTTAAAAAACAGAATGATCATGGCGCCCATGGTAACTTGCTTTGCCGATAGCCATGGTGAAGTAACCCAGCGCTTAGTGGACTACCACATCGAAAGGGCCAAGGGAGGAGTGGGGACAATCATAACTGAGGCCATGGATGTTGACGACCAGATGCTTTTTCATCGGCTGGGAATTTTTCATGATCGATTTATTACGGAGTTGGAATACCTTGCCAACAGCATCAAAGAAAACGGTGCTGTGGCTGTTGCCCAGATTAATCAAACCGGAATCCGGGGGAATCTCCCCGGTCCCGATGACCTCACCAAAGCCAAGATTCAGGAATTGATCGAAGCCTTTGGGAAGGCTGCCGACCGGGTGAAGAGGGCTGGATTCGATGGGGTCATGATACATGGAGCTCACGGATACTTGATCAGTTCATTTCTCTCCCCCTTAACCAATCATCGCAGTGATAAATACGGGGGGAACAGGGAAAAGAGAGCCAAACTGGCGGTGGAGGTCATCCATTCCGTGCGGAGTGCCGTAGGGGAAGATTTTCCCATATTCTTCCGGATGAATGGGGACGATTTTTTGCCTGGCGGCATTACTGTCGAGGATGCCATGTTTACAGCTTCCCTCGCCGAACAAGCCGGGACCGATGTGATTTCTATAGGTGGAGGGGTGGGCATCGTAGCCCATGATCTCTCTCTCGGGGATAATAAATCTTACTTTCAAATGATCATGCCCATGTATGTGCCCAGGGGCTGCCGGGTGGAATTGGCAGCGCAGATCAAGAATAAAATCAAAATACCCTTGAGTGTTGCCGGGCGCATCAATGATCCTTATCTCGCCCGAGACGTGATTGCCGGTAAAAAAGCCGACCTGGTCGATTTAGGTAGGCAAATGCTCGCCGATCCATATTTCCCTCAAAAAATCGCCGAGGGGAAAACGGAAGACATCCGCCAATGCATTGCCTGCAACTATTGCCACGGGAAACGCATGCGGGCCATCAAGCATGTCCATTGCGCCATAAACCCTATTACAGGGCGGGAGGTAGAAATTAAAAGTATCCACCGGGCTGCAGAACCACGAAAGGTCATGGTAGTCGGTGGGGGAATCGCTGGGATGGAAGCGGCAATCTGGCTGGCCAAAAGAAATCATTGTGTGGCCCTGTATGAAAAAAGCCATCACTTGGGCGGGCAGATTTTGTTAGCCAGCTTGCCTCCTCAAAAAGAAGAAATCAACACTTTTGCGGAATATTTAATCCACCAGGTGAAAAAGTCAGGGGTAGCAATCCATCTCCATCAAGAGGTTACCCCGGAGTTTGTGCTCCAACAAAATCCAGATGTGGTCATCGTGGCCACGGGAGGCCGGCAAATCCAGCCATCCTCTTTCCCCATTGATCCTAATATGGTCCGCATCCCAGCCTGGAAAATTCTTTCCGATGGTATTGCGAAATTGACTGAGCCGGTCGTGGTCCTGGGGGGAGGCTTTGTTGCTGCGGAAGTCACCGAGTATATCTGTCAAAAAGGACTGGCCCAAGACATCACCATTGTAGAAATGCGGGATGCCATTGCTTTGGACCTCGAACCCAGTTTTCGACAAATGCTTATCGGAAAGCTACAAGATTTTAGGGTAAAGATGTTAACCCATTTTCTGATAAAAGAAGTGACCGGATCGGAGATAATCGGAGAGAATTTAAAAAATAATCATACATTTCGCCTAAGGGCGAATACCGTTGTTATCGCCTTGGGAACGGAATCAGTCGATTTTCCGGTGGAGGCGCTTAAAAAATCTGGAATAAAAGCCCTGGTTATCGGAGACGCCAAAGAACCGCACGGAATCGCCGAAGCCGTTCGGGATGGTTTTTGCGCGGGGACCTCAATTTGATACGAATGGCTGCCAGGCATTAAAAGGCCCCTGCCAAGAGCAAACACTTTACCTCTATTTTTAATCTTGCCAGCATATCACCATAATAGTGGTATGCCGACGCGAACTTTCACAAACTTTAATCGCATAAAGAAAAATATTACTCCCATTGAAACTCTGGCAGAGTGGCAGAGCAGGCGCTATTTTGTAGAGCGTTCTTTACAAGATGCCAAAGGGTTGG
>JASEHN010000624.1 GCA_030018715.1 Thermodesulfobacteriota bacterium
TTCCAGGGATCCCCTGGGAGATGTGATGAATCGAAGTATAAATGAAGTGCTCAGCCGAACGATCGTTACCACCATTACGGTATTTTTGGCTTGTTTATCTTTATTTTTCTTCGGGGGGGAGGTTATCCACGACTTCTCTTTTGCCCTGCTCATCGGAATATGCGTGGGAACCTATTCTTCCGTTTTTGTAGCCAGCCCCATTGTTTACGAGTGGCGTAAGGACAAGAAAGTTCGCATCCGCACCAGACGTTAAAAAAAGAGCGGGAGAGAGGGAAATAAGGAGATGGGGAGATGGGATAAAAGCCTTGCGCCTTGCGCCTTCCGCCTTGTGCCTTGCTCCTTTAACCTTTTTTTGGCTTGAATTTCATCAATTTCTCGGCGGCTTGTTGCAAGGTTTCCATTTTTTTGGGAAAGGCGAAGCGCACCTTGGTCCTTCCCAGCTCGGGCCGGTTGTAGAAACAACTTCCCGGCACTGTGGCCACGCCGATTTTTTCCACTAAATAATAAGCGCAGGCGAAATCATCCCGGAAGTCCCAATGGCCCACGTCGGTCATTATATAATAGGCGCCCCGGGGCCGAAAAGCACGGAACCCCACCTCTTCCAAAACCTGCCAAAAAAAATCCCTTCTCTCCCGGTACTCCTCCGCCAGCGTCTGATAATATCCGGGGTTTAACCGCAGGGCCACGGCTGCAGCCTCCTGCAGGGGATGGGCAGCTCCTACCGTGAGGAAGTCGTGGACTTTGCGGATAGCGCCGGTAAGCCCCGCGGAAGCAATGGCCCAGCCCACACGCCATCCTGTAAGGCTGTAGGTCTTGGAGATGGAATTGATGGTGATGGTTTGATCCCGCATGCCTGGAAGGGAAGCAAGGCTGATATGCCTGGCCCCATCGTACAGGATATGCTCGTAAATTTCGTCGGTCACGGCCACCACGCCCCACTTCAGGCAGAGGTCAGCGATGAATTGAAGCTCCTCGCCAGAAAAAACTTTACCGGTTGGATTGTTGGGGGTGTTGATTACAATGGCTTTAGTCTTGTTATTAAAAGTTCTGGCCAGCTCCTGTTCGTCAAAATGCCAGTCGGGTTCATGGAGGGTGATGAAACGCGGCTTCGCTCCGCAAAGGATGGTGTCCGGGCCGTAGTTTTCGTAGAATGGTTCGAAGACAATCACTTCCTCACCGGGGTTGACAATGGCCATAAGGGAAGCAATCATGCACTCGGTAGCCCCGCAGCAGACCGTAATTTCCTTTTCGGGATCGATGGTCAAACCATTGTAATGGGAAAATTTTTCGGCGATGGCCTGGCGCAGGGCCGGAGTTCCCCAGGTTATGGCATACTGGTTGGCATCGGCCTGGATAGCCTTGATGGCCGCTTCTTTGATTTCTTCGGGCGCCGGAAAATCCGGAAATCCCTGGGCCAGATTCACCCCTTTATGTTTTATGCACACCCGGGTCATATCGCGGATGACCGATTCTGTAAAATTCCTGGAACGCTCGGATGAAAAATCCTTCATCTTTATTTTCTCCTCTACGTATTACCCAACGGATCGAACGTACTATATATAAAGGTCAATTTCTCGTCAACATGATTTCTCCCCTGGCCCCTTCATTTTTGGGGGCACGAATGTTCACTCATTAACCAAGCGGGAGGGTGATGAAGGAGGAGTATGGGCTAATTGTTAAAGACATTTAGCGCTAAGCACTATGCGCAGAGCGAAATATTTCCCGCCTCCTCCGAAACTCCCTTTTCCATTTTGCATTTTGACAGACATACTGAGAGCCATATTTTTATATTGCTTAATCGAACGCGCAGGAGTACACTATTTGTATGGAAAAAACCCGCTTCGAGTGGGACGAGGATAAGGATCGAGAGAACCAATCCAAGCATCATGTCTCGTTTTCTGCAGCCCAGCATGCCTTCCTTGATCCTTGCCGGGTTATTGCAGAAGATATAACTCACAGCGGTGAGGAAGGCCGATTCTATTGTATCGGACAGGTGAATGACGGAATCATGACCGTGCGATTTACACGTCGCGGCAATGTAATCCGGATCTTCGGCGCAGGTTATTGGAGAAAAGGGAGGAAGATATATGAGGCGGAAAATAAAATACACCGATGAACCAATGGGGGAAGTTAAGGTCATCAAGGACTTTCTTCCCCCCCCGGAACAATTGATCCTGAAAGAAGACAATGTCAAGGTTACAATCTCTTTGAGTAAATCAAGTATTGCCTTCTTTAAAAGGCAAGCGGTGAAACAGCACACCTCCTACCAGAAAATGATTCGCCGGGTCGTGGATTATTACGCATCCCAATACCAAAAGGACGCCTAACTA
>JASEHN010000625.1 GCA_030018715.1 Thermodesulfobacteriota bacterium
GGGCAAGCGAAGCGCGACCCGGAATCCAGATTTTTCAGGCTGCCCTGGATTCCCGTTCCCTGCTTAAAGCCTGCGGGGACAAGTTTCGCGGGAATGACGGTGTTTAGAACTTTTGCAAGAGCCTCAGAAGACAGAATAAATATATAGGAATTTCCCTTTTTCAACTTTAGTCTCCCTGCGGCGGATCACTTTAGACATTTTAAGCACTTGACACGTATTCTTCATTTGTTCTTAATCAGGTTTTAAAACCTCTGTGATCTCTGTGTCCTCTGTGGCTAATTTATTTTTTATTGTAGTTTATGGTTTGCGTATTCAGAACATATTTTCTGACTCCTGAATTCTATATTATTATCCATGGGAAAAATCAAAACGTTACCTCCAGAAGTCATCTGCAAAATCGCCGCCGGGGAGGTTGTCGAGCGACCGGCATCGGTTGTGAAAGAATTAATGGAAAACTCTCTGGACGCTCAAAGCAGAGAGATCAAAATAGAGGTTCAGTCCGGTGGGAAAAAACTGATTCGCGTGATCGATGACGGCGAAGGGATGACCCCGGAAGATGCTCGATCCGCCATCCAAAGACATTCCACCAGTAAGATTGAGAGCGCCGAAGATTTATTTGCCATCCATTCCTTTGGTTTTCGTGGAGAGGCCCTTTCCGCGATTGCCTCCGTCTCCAGGATGAAAATCATTACGAGAAATGACAGTACATTAGCTGGAGTGGAAATAAACATTGAGGGCGGTGAAATCAAAGAGGCTAAAGAGGTCGGTTGCCCCCTGGGAACCTCGGTAGAGGCCCGCGATTTATTCTACACTGTTCCTGCCCGCCTAAAATTCTTGAAATCTCAGGGCGCCGAACTGAGTCGTATAGGAGAATTAGTGGCCAAAGTCGCTCTGGCCAACCCGCAAACCCACTTTCAATTTATCCATGACGGGAAACTTCTGGCCAACTATCCAATCCGGGAAAACTTAACTTCCCGCTTGGCCGAAGCTCTGGGCCGGGAAACCGCAGGGAAATTATTTTATTTCCAGTTTAAGAGCGGATGGGTGGAAATCCAGGGGTATGCCGGGGAGCCGGGCTTGACTCGTCCCAATGGCCGGGGAATCTACCTGTATGTCAACCGGCGGCCTGTGCAGGATCGATTGCTTGCCCATGCTGTTATCGAAGCCTACCGGCACCTTATTCCCAAAGATCGCTATCCCGTAACCGTCCTTTTTGTTCAAGTCCCTCCAGCCGCAGTGGACGTCAATGTTCACCCGAGCAAATGGGAGGTCAAATTCGCCGATTCCGAAACAATCCACCGCAGCGTGCTTCTGAGTCTGCGGGGATTACTGGAAAAGGCACCATGGCTGAAGGAACGGAGAGAGGATGGGAATGAGTTAAGAGAGGCTCCCGAGGTTTATACTTATCCCAGCGGAAAATCTTCATTTGATCCGGCAACCCAGGAAAAATTCAAATTAGAATCCCGGGGACCAAACGAACTCACGCCCTCGGTTCCTTTCCTGGGGCAGATCAATCGAACTTATCTCCTTTTTGAATCATCCGATGGCTTAACCCTCCTGGACCAGCATGCCGCCCATGAACGGATTCTCCTGGAAAGACTCTTGCAGGAATTTTCTCGGGGGTTGATTCGTACTCAGTCCCTCCTATTTCCTGAAGTCATCGAGCTTTCTATCGCTGAAGCCAATGCCGCTGAAGGACACCTGGCCGAGTTGGAAAAAATGGGCTTTGAATTAGAACCATCCGGGGGGAGAACTTTCTGGGTGAAAACCGTACCGGAAATATTGGCAACCCAAGAACCCCTCCAGACTCTCAAGGATATGATCCGGGAAATATCTTCCTGGGGGGAAAATGCGGATTTGCCTGATTCCTTCGATTCCCTGATTAAAATGATGGCCTGCCGGGGCGCCATACCAGCATCCCGGACTGTGAGTGAACAGGAAGCCTCTGCCATTCTGGCCGACCTGGAAAGATGTGCTTCTCCTTCGCGTTGCCCCCATGGAAGACCCACCATGTTAAAAATCACCATTGCCGATTTAGAGAAGATGTTCGGAAGAAGATGATTTTTTTGCACCGCAGAGATCGCCGAGGGCGCAGAGAACAAAATGCAATTCAAATTTATGGTATTAGAAAAACTGGTTTTCATCTTTAAGGCTGGTTCAAAACATTTAGCTTTTGTAGTGATCAAAGAACTGGAACATGGATAGCTAACTTTAAACTAAATTTTTCGTATCAATTTAGCGGTTTGAAAGTGGTTTTACCACCCTTGTTGAGGTCCGGGGGTCTGGGTGGAACGCGCCGGAAGCATCGGCCGGGTTTCC
>JASEHN010000041.1 GCA_030018715.1 Thermodesulfobacteriota bacterium
TTAATAATCATTCCAACGTCCAAACCGCGATAAGTAGGAAACTCACGCTAGCCCTTTTTTCGCTGCGGCTTTCCAACTCCGGATCTGAGTGGGATGAACCTGAAATTCACTGGCTAACTCAGCTGAGGTCTTAATCTCCTTCAAGGCCTCTAATGCTACTTTCGCTTTAAACGACGGCGGATGCTGCTTCTTCAAATTCTCCACTTGGGCCTCCTCTTTTTCTCTCCCAAGTGTAACATATCACCCTGTCCAAATTTCGGGGTCCATTATATACCTCGATTCCGAGACAACAGGAAACCACGGTAGTGGAGTATCGTTTTCTGTAGAGAACGCAGAGCCTGCTATCCAGAAAAACGAATCCTTTTCATTGCCTTGGCTTCGAATGCAATTGTGGCGCTTAAAGTCTGGACTGCCTGTTGATACCAACCTTTTGCCTTCACTTACTGTCGGCATGGGGAAATTACTTGAAAAACTGAGTACATTTCTTGACAGTCACAGGAAGTGCCGCTGGATAGGTGCAACCGGAGAATTTGGGGAGGGGAAAAGTCACTTTCTGGGCTTAGCTAAATATATAGCCTATTCAAAGGGTTGGGCTGTATGCTACCTTGTGGCAAATACTACGGATGGAAGTTTGGCGCAGCCACAAAGGCACCTTCAATTTGTCTTAGACACGGTGGGTAGTCCAAATGGATGTGGCATTGGGATTGTGGAGCTATTTGGGGAATGGTGGGAGGGCCCGCTCAGGACAGAGATTCTGCGTTGGGCTGAAACAAATAGCGCCGTACAACCTTTGGCTAGAGATCTAATTCTGCTCGAAAAACGGTTAATAGATTTCAGTTCGTTAGTCGAATTTTTGGGCGCAAAGATTCTCGGGGCCCGAACCAATAATCCTTTATACCGAAGGGCCGCATGGCATCATCTCGCCCAAATCACGGAACTTCTTAGAACAACAGGGCACAAGGGTTTAGTTTTACTTATTGACGAAGTTGAGAGTGTTTTCCGATTAGCAACGAGTCAATCCTGGACAGCCGCTATGCGATGTCTAGGAACCTATTGCTGCTTCCCTCTTTTAGGGAACCTCCTCATTATCTTTGTGTTAACACCGCAGGCAAGACAAGAAATTGAAATGGAACTTCCAAGAATAATCCGAGAGGTCGAATACCAAGTCACCACCCCTGAGGAGGAGAAAGTAGCTCTGCGCAGTTTTGCGGAGGAGTTAAAGAGATTCGGATGGAGCGCATGCCCACGGTTGAACGGTGGCCAGCAAATAGAATTAGCTTTGAAAATCATTGACCTTCACCGAGGGGCAAACAAGGGCAGGACTCCAATGGTTCTCCCCGCTAAGATGCGGTCATGGCTGTTTCGAACGGACATTAATATAAGGGAGGCTATACGTACAATTTTAGCTTGGCTAGACAGCTATGCATGATACAATTCCGGGGACACAATACTTATCTATTTTCCATTTTCCCTGCCCCTTTCGGGCCGGGTTTCCGTTTTCTTAACATCCGTCCCGTCAACTGCTCAAGCCGCATGACGAACTGTTCATTACAGAAAAATGTATTCTGCCTCCGGTTCCCCCGTTGGGTAAGATGATGGGGAAATCCGGGAACCATATCTCTTGCTATCCGGGCCATGGCTGGAGATTCTCATAATCAATCTGCCCCCTCAACAATTAAGCATTGTGTCCCCGGAATTCCCGGAATTCGCTCACTAATTTTTTTTCTCCTTGTCCAATCGCATCCGATCAAGGATTAGCTTCGCTGTTTTTTCCCCTGAAAGGAGCATTCCTCCGAAAATCGGTCCCATACGAAATCCTCCCCGGGTCGCATTCACAGCCATTCCGGCGATGAAAAGGCCGGGATAAATTTCTCCGGTATTTTCGACGGTGGAAATTTCAGCCTCCTCTGCCCAGAGCGACCGTTCGCCCACAAATTTTCCCGAAGAGGTATTGAACCGGACCGGGTTTTTCCGTTGAAAGACCTGGACGACCTCCGCCGGGTGGCCGGTGGCATCGACGACGAATTTTGCACGCACGGCCAAAGGATCCACATGCAAGCCGGCCATTTCAACCGCCGTCCAGTTGATCACCAGTCCGGCAACTGAATTCTCGCGAACCATTAGGTCTTCCACACTGATTCCGTTGAAGATTCGAACTCCGGCACGACAGGCGGCAGCGCAAAAAGTGGAGACCGCTTCCACCGAGTCCGCCGTATAATACCCTTCCTGAAATTTTTGGAGCGAAATTCCAAATTCGTCCACGATCCTTTTGGCTTCCTCCTGAATGACTATTTCATTGAAGAGCATGCCGCCTCCCCACATCCCGCCCCCAACGCTCAATTTGCGTTCAAATAAAGCCACTCTGGCGTTTGCCTTTGCCAGGTAATAGGAAGCGACCAAACCAGAGGGTCCGGCCCCCACGATGGCCACGTCCAGATCCAAACTATCCCCGAGTTTTTGGGAGAACCGTGAAAGAATGGCCCGCGATACCGTAATTTCGTCCAGTTTCATTTCCCCACTCCTTTCATTTTGTTGCCTTCGGAAAATAAAAGGCCGTCGATTCCGTGTCTCTGAACCGGCGGCTTGGATTATTAATTCCCTCAATTTGCTTCCCTGCGCTGGTATTATCCAACAGGTTCGAGGGGTCGTCCCGCCTTCGCAGGATCTCTCAGCCAGTTCAGCTCCCCCAGCAAGTCTTTCTTTCATTCTACAATTTCAGAACCTCAAGTCAACAGCAAATTGGGTTAAACAACGACACTTTTGAAATTTTTCTGCTTTTAAGGGAGCTTGAAACCTCCTTCGGATTTCGGTAGAATACCCATAGAATTTCTGAGAAGTTTTGAATCACCATCCAATTGAATTTCTGAAACCTTAAAAAGCTTTGATGTCATTTTAATATATGCAATAATTTGGGCGAACTTGGAAGCTTTGTACATGGCACGAAAGCTTAGATGTGGAGTACCAATTCCGGGGACACAATACTTATCTGTTTTCCATTTTCCCTGCTCCTTTCGGGCCTGGTTTCCGTTTTCTTAACATCCTTCCCGTCAACTGCTCAAGCCGCATGACGAACTGTTCATTTCCCAAAGGGCGACCCGTTCGTTCATGCTGCTGCAACTTTTTTGCCTCGTCTTCGGTAGCCACACCATAACGTTCGTCCATGGCATACGATTTAAACCGACCTGGCCATAAAAACCCTCGCCAACCTTCTCGAAAATTTACCATCCGCGCCTGCCAGCGATGTGCCTCTCCAATGGCTTTGGGCAAACTTTCTTCACTCTACAGTTCCGAGGCGGCTTCTGGTTTTTTCCAAATTATTCCACCTCACGCGGTTCGGTAGCCAATTTGATCCCGTCGAGGATTTCGCGGATCCTCTTGGCAGATAGGGTTCCAATAGGCTCGCCCAGTTGGCTTTTGTCCACCGTGAATACCTGCGAAACAATGACCACGCTTTGTTTGGGCAGATTTGCTTCTTTTTTTTCAAGAAGCACATTACCGGGGGCGCTTACCCGCTTGAGGTTGGATGTTAGCGGGCACACCATGACGGTATGGATTCGACTCTGATTGAAGAGGTTATTCTGAATAATCACATGCGGATGCTTGTACCCGGGTTCGGATCCCCGAGGTTCTCCCAGTTCTACCCAGAAGATATCCCCTTGTTTGATTACCATTCGCCCTCCACGAGGCGCCGATGCGTTCGTTTGGATTTCTGCCGAAAGTTTTTCTCGGATGCCTCCGGTTCGTCCGCATGGGCGGCATTGATTTGGGCAAGCAAATTCTTATTTTCCCTGCGGTGAAGATAATCCTGCAAGGCTAGGGCATATATGCGGCTTCTCGGGACTTTCATCTTTTTTGCAAGATCCTCGGCCTTTTCGAACAAAGATTTTTGAATCGAGATGGCGGTCTTGATTGTTTCCATTATTTCATACCATCCTTTCTACCAAAAATATAACAAATATTATTATTATTGGCAATACCAAAAGGAGGAATTATTTAAGCTGAAGGAGGCCCTGTAAGAATAGGGGTGAATGGGATGGCCCGAAGCAGGATCAATTTTTCCTCCGGGTTTCGGCAAGGTCATTCAAATTAGCCACAGAGGACACAGAGATCACAGAGTTTTAAAAGGCCTGATTAAGAAAAAGTAAAGGATAAGTGTCAAGTGTCTAAAGTAATCCTGCTGCAGGCGGAACTAAAGTTGAAAAAAGGAATTTCCTATACAAATAAATTAGATTGGCAGGGGTGGTTTTCGGTCTGGACTCTGAGGGAAGTTTACTAAAAATGTTGCCGAAAAACAATCAAAAGGAAAGAACCACCTTCCTTATTTCGGACTCATTTGGGGCGTCTGGCATTCTCGTACCGACGGATCCTCCTTAAACAGTTGCTCGGAGCAGTTCCTGTTTTTGCTGAAAGAGTTTTTCTCCCAAACTTACGTGATAAATGTGGGGGTTCTGCAGGCGCTTGTGCTCGGGCCGGAGGTATTGGAGATTTTGCAGGGTATTCTCCTGGATTTTTTTTAGGGAGGGGCTCTGGTAAACCATCTGGCCGGCCTTGAAGACCGGGGCTAAAATTTCCTCTCTTTTAAAATGACCGGGATAGGTTTTGTTGATGTGGGAGAGCATGGGATGGAAGGCCTTAACCGACTGGCCTGCGGGGAAAGTTTCGTCCTCTAAAACAAGCACGTCTCCCCGCATAAAATTCTTCTCATCGTAAAAGCGGAATATTTTTTTAATACCCGGGTTGGTGGTTTTTTCCTGGTCATCGGAGACTTTCAGTTTGGGGCGCATATGGCCATTCTCGAAGATGGCCGAAAGCTTATAAACCCCGCCCAGAGCTGGACAGGAGTAGGAAGTGACCAGGCGAGTCCCCACACCCCAGATGTCGATCTCCGCCCCCTGTTTCTTGATGGATTCGATCAGCCATTCGTCGAGATCGCTCGAACCTAAGATGCGGGCCCGTTCAAATCCCGCTTCGTCGAGCATCCTGCGGGCTTCTCGGCTTAAGAAGGTCAAATCGCCGCTGTCCAGGCGGATTCCCGCAAGATCTCCTTGTTTGTTTTCCCGAAGCTCTTTTCCTACCTTGATGGCGTTGGGAACCCCGCTGCGTAAAGTATCATAAGTGTCAACAAGGAGAAGGCAGTTCTTCGGGTATATTTTTCCGTAAGCCTGGAATGATTCCAATTCGGAAGGGAAGGATTCCACCCAGCTATGGGCCAAGGTGCCACGAACCGGAATGCCGAAAACCTTTCCGGCCATCAAGTTCGAGGTGGCCCTGGCTCCGCCGATGAAAGCGGCCCGGGCCGCGCTCAATCCTCCATCCGGGCCGTGCGCTCGGCGGACCCCGAATTCAATAACCGGATCTCCACCGGCGGCGATACAGATGCGGGCGGATTTAGTGGCTACCAGAGTCTGGAAGTTTAAGATATTCAAGAGGGCAGTTTCGATCACTTGAGCTTCGGGTAAAGGGGCCGTAACCCGGACGATGGGTTCCTGGGGAAAGACCAACGTTCCTTCGGGAACAGCGTATAAATCTCCCGTGAAGCGAAGCTTTCGAAAATAATCCAAGACCTCCGGGGGGAAGAGGTTCAAGCTTTTCAAATAATCGATGTCCTCCTGGTCAAAATGAAGGTTTTCGATGTAATGGATCAATTGTTCCAAGCCGGCAGCAACGCAAAAGCCGCCTTGCTCGGGAATTTTACGGAAAAAATAATCAAAGGTTGCTTTTTCCTCGGATTTACCAAGAAGATAATATCCTCCCACCATGGTCAACTGGTATAGGTCCGTCAACAAAGTCATGTTGCCCATCATTTCCTCGTCAATTCCTTAGGGGAATTTGGAAAGATCTTTTCCCCTCAAATATAATTTTCCATCAACCTGTAAATTTCTCTTTCGGCCTCTTCGGAAAGGATGGTTCCTTCCAGGTTATTGGCCCGCCGGGCTTCATCGATCATTTGCACAATCCGCTGCCTAAGGGGAATATCCTGCAAGTCATCGAGGCTGCGATAGTAACCCAGTCTTCGCCCTACACGATAAAAAAGACGTTCTTCTGCGGGTAAGGCCAGATAGCGGTCGATGACTGCTAAAATCTTCTCCTTCCCCTCGGGGAGCTTTCCCTGAACTTCTTCCAGCAGGTTTAAGATGTGGTCGCTGACTATGGTGCTGTGAAGGCCATCGAGGGTTTCGATGAAAAGTTTGATCTCCGAGACTACCTGGTCGTCCGAGAGCCGGATAAATTCCCCCGCCTCGACTTTGCTGTAAAGGGGCATGTCGTGGCGGACGTAAAGGGTGCGAAGGCGTATAAAATCAGGGTCGATTTGATTCAATACCCTGGCGGTTTCCACGGCGTGTTCGCGCCACCAGCGGGTTCCCCCCAGCCCGGGCATGACATATTCCGAAAGAGAGATCCCCGATTCCACTACATTTTTACCCGCCTGAATTTGTTCTTTGGCCGTAACCCCTTTCTTCATGTACTGAAGGAGGGGATCGTAACCCGTCTCCATCCCGATATGGATACGGGAAAGGCCAGACGCACGGATTTCTTTCAGCTCGGAGACGCTTTTTTTAGCCAAAGTCCTGGCCCGGGCGTAACTGGTAATTCGCTGTATGGAGGGGAATTTTTCTTTCAGGTATTTGATAATCTCCACAAGATCAGGTGTATTGGCCATCAGGGAGTTGGCATCCTGGAGGAAGACCTGAGTTCCCCCGAAATATAACCACCCGATAATGCTCTGAAAAGCATGGCCATAGGGCCCCGGTCGATTAAAGAGGGCCTGAAGGAGGGCCTGGTTTACCTTGCCGGCGAACCCCATCCTCCAGGAGATCTGGCAGATTTCATCGGAAATCGCTTTTGCGGCATCTATGTCTTTCTTGATTTCTTCAACCGAACGGAAAGAAAAATTTTCCCCTTTGTAAGTATGGCAAAATTCACATTTATTCCAGGGACAATTTCGCGTTACCCGGATTAGAAGGCTTTGAGCCTCGCTGGGCGGGCGAATGGGCCCCATTTCGAAATAATCGTTCATGTCTTTCTCCTCTGTTTATTAAAATATCATGAAACCGTTCCTTTAACAATGGTTTCGACCGCTCTCCCTCCCGCCTGGCCCACGACTGGTTTCTTCCTTGACTTTTTCCCAAAAGACCATTATAAACATCTGGCCAGGAAAAAATTTTCAAATTCCCAATCCAGAAAAATACATATCAGGAATTTCATGGGGACAGAAAGCTTTTACCCCAAATTGCGCCAGGTGGATATCTTTCCGGCAGACTACTCCGGCCAAAAGGTGATCTGCCTGCGAGATCCGTTGAACCTTTCAGGAAAAATCCTTTTTTACCCCTATCCGGCTTTCTTCATCATCAGATTATTTGACGGCCGTCATTCCGTTACGGACATTCAAATGGAATTTATGCGCCGGTTTGGAGAGCTTCTTTATCGGGAAAAGATTCTGGATCTCGCCAACCAGTTGGAAGAGCATTTCCTGCTGGACAGCCAACGATTCCGTCAGATGGAAAGAGGGATTATTGAGGCTTTTAAAAATGCTCCCCTGCGGCCCATGGCTTTGGCAGGGGAAACCTATCCGGACGAGCCCGACTCATTGATGAGGATGGTCGAATCCTGTTTTACCCCGCCTGAAGGGCCGGGATTGCCGGTCGCTGGCCAAAAAACTGGAGATCTTCTTGGAGCCATCGCTCCCCACATTGACTACCGCCGGGGGGGGGGCTGTTATGCCTGGGCTCACCGGGCCATTATAGAATCCTCTTCTGCCGATCTATTCATTATCCTGGGCACAGCTCATTCCCCTACCCAAAGACCCTTTGTCCTCACCCGGAAGAATTTTCAGACGCCTTGGGGGCCAGTGGAAACCGATCGAACTTTTTTGAACGAGGTCGGAAACAGTTGCCCTTTTGATTTATATGAAGATGAATTCGCTCATAAGGGGGAGCACTCCATAGAGCTGCAGCTCATCTTTCTTAGGGCCCTTTGGCAACGGCGGGATCTTTTCCAGATTGTACCTGTGCTTTGTGGTCCCTTTCACGAGGCCATCCAGGAAAACATTAGCCCAATGGAACTGGCGGGGGTGGCCCCTTTCATCGAGGCTTTTAAAATGGCCATCTTAAGAAGCCCCAAACGAATTTGCCTGTTGGCCAGCGCCGACCTGGCCCATGTTGGCCTGCGCTTTGGCGATGCCGAGGCACCGAATCGCTTTTCTCTACAATCCCTGGCCGATGAGGATCGTAGCCTTATCGGGTTTGCTGAAAGGGGGGATGCCGAAGGGTTCTACGAATCCATTCGGCGAGAAAGAGACCGGAACCGTATCTGTGGCCTTCCTCCGATATACACCCTGCTGCAGTTGATTGGTTCGCGGAGGCGGGAAGGGAGGCTTCTTAAATACGATCAATCACTGGATACAGGAACACAGTCTGCGGTCACCTTTGCCAGTGTCGCCTTTTATTCCTGAGTTACCAGCTATTATGAAATCAATATTCGCAAAGGAGGGAAAGATCATGAAAAAAATGATTCCTTTAAATGTTAGAACCCTCTTCCTTGGAGCAGCTTTAATAGTCGGCTTTATTGCCGGTAATTTGGTCAACTGGCGCGATACTTCCATTGCCGCCGGAGGGCCTTTCGCTCCCCAGATGACCCAGCAGGGAGGGAAGTACCAGATAGCCGGTCGTGATGGCAATTCTGCCTGGGTGATCGACACAGTTATGGGGGATGTTTATTTGATTTATTCCAACGGCAAGTGGAAGGAAGTAGGCAGTATTATGGATGAAAAGAAGCGCATAAAGAAATAAGAGCTCAGGGGATTCTATTGGAAAGGGATGCGCACGTCTGGTCAGGATCGTCAAAAAAAGCCATGGTAATCTTTTTGCGAATTCGGTTATCTTTGGAAAATTCCGAAAAGGCCTATGCCATAACAAGTTAAGTGACTAATGTGTCTAAAGTGAACTAAAGTGCCTAAGGTTAAAAGAGGGAATTTCTAAACACTTCAATTAAGAATTTGGAGGTGGAAAATGGAAGAAAGTCCGGCCAGAATTAGCGAAGAGGAATTTGTCTTCAGGGCAATCAAAAGGCTGCGCAAACCACCCTACCGGGGCATTCACAGCGTCTATAGCGGTTTCAATCAGGCCTTCAAAGAGCATTTCGGGAAAAATCCGGTTGAAGTTACCGTGAAAATGGCGGAAGAAGGAAAAATCGTCACCCGGCCCGTACGCGGAGGTGTGATGCTTTACCTCCCCGGGGAAGCCCCCGGGGGCAAAGAAAGCGTTTTAGAGAAGATTTTAGCCCCGGACGAAGAAAATCAATGAAATTCGGCCCGCTCGGGCAGTGAGAAAAGTTATTTCCACCCAGATGTCCCGGGAATCAAAAACCAATTAGAAAGAAAGGGGGAAAAGACATGAACAGCAAGAAACAAAGAGGATTTTTATTTTTGGGAATGGTAATGGTCCTTTTTATTTTTACCATTCCGGTAATGGCAGCCGAATTTCCTGGCAAACCCGTGACCCTGATCGTTCCCTGGCCCCCAGGCGGGTCGACCGATGTGGCTATGCGCGCTCTGGCCGAGGCCACCAGCAAACATCTCGGCCAACCAGTGGTTGTGGCGAACAAACCTGGCGGAAGCGGTACCGTAGGGGGAGCCACCATGGCAGCCACCGCCAAACCAGATGGGTACACCGTCGCTCAGATTCCCATTACCATCTTCCGTTTCCCGCACATGATGAAGGTAACCTGGGATCCGCTAAAAGATTTCACGTACATCATTCATCTTACGGGCTATACGTTCGGTGTGGTGGTTAAGGCTGACGCTCCCTGGGAGACCTGGACCGATTTTGTCGCCTATGCCAAAGCCAATCCGGGGAAAGTCACTTATGCTACTCCGGGGGCAGGGACCACTCTCCATATCACCATGGAAATGTTTGCCTTGAAACAGGGGATTAAATGGATCCAGGTTCCCATGAAAGGTGGGGCGGAGACAACCCCGGCTGTTCTGGGAGGCCATGTTACAGCCACGGCGGATTCGACCGGATGGGCTCCTCAAGTCGACGCCGGCCAGCTTCGCCTTCTGGTAACCTGGGGAAACCAGAGGACGAAGAGATGGCCTCAGGTTCCCACTTTAAAGGACCTGGGGTACGGAATCGTCTCCAACTCTCCATTCGGATTGGCTGGCCCCAAGGGCATGGATCCCAAGGTGGTTAAGATCCTCCACGATGCCTTCAAAAAAGGGATGGAGGACCCAGCTTATCTATCAATGTTGGATAAGCTCGACATGGAGCCTTTTTATAAAAATAGCGAAGATTATATCAAGTATGTGAAAGAGATGGTTGAAGTCGAAAAAGAAAATGTGGAAAAACTTGGGTTGAAGCCAAGATAATCGGTATTATCAGGTTGAGGGGAAAGTGAAGAAAAAGGATGTCATCAGTTCTCTTTTCTGGCTGATCCTGGGGGCAGGAATTTCTTATGGCGGGATTGACCTGGAGCTGGGGAAGCTGCACGATCCCGGCTCCGGCTTCATGTTCTTCTGGGTAGGCCTAATCATGATGGGGCTTTCCCTGGGCATCTTCCTCCAGGCGCTCAGACAAAAAAATGCCGTGGGAGCGCTGGGACTGTTATGGTCCGGGGTTAAATGGCCGAAAGTGATTTATGTGCTCGTTGCCCTGTCTATATATGCCCTGGTTTTCGATACCCTGGGTTTCATCTTGAGCACGGTCTTTTTGCTGATCTTCCTTTTTAAGGCCATTGAACCGCAGAGGTGGACTGTGGCCATTCTGGGAGCCATTCTAAGCGTGCTCGTCGCTTATGTGGTTTTTCAAAGGTGGTTGGGGAGCCAGCTTCCCAAAGGTTTCTGGGAAATAGGGTGAGGAATGGACCTTCTGAATTATCTGAGCATCGGCTTTTCTGTGGCCCTCCAACCAAACAATCTATTTTATTGCTTCCTCGGGGTATTCATCGGAACTTTGATCGGGGTATTGCCGGGCATCGGCCCGGTGGGAGCGATGTCTTTACTTCTCCCGCTCACCTTTAAATCCACACCAGAAGCAGCCATCATCATGCTGGCCGGGATCTATTATGGAGCCATGTATGGAGGGTCAACCACTTCCATCCTGGTCAATATTCCGGGAGAAGCGGCCTCCGTGGTCACTTGCCTGGATGGCTACCAGATGGCCCGTCAGGGCCGGGCCGGGCCCGCGCTCGGCATTGCTGCTTTTGGCTCTTTCATCGCGGGGACCTTGTCCATCGTCGGATTGATGCTTTTGGCCCCTCCGCTGGCGAATTTTGCCTTGAAGTTCGGTCCACCGGAGTATTTTACTTTGATGGTTCTGGGTTTGACCATCCTCATCTACCTGGCCCATGGTTCCATGCCCAAAGCGCTGATTATGGCTGCTTTCGGGGTCGTTCTGGGGCTGATCGGACTGGATTCCATTAACGCCCGGCCGCGCCTTACTTTCGGCCGATTGGAGTTAATTGACGGCGTCGGGCTGGTGCCGATTGTGATGGGTCTTTTCGGTATATCCGAGGTCTTACTGAACATCGAACAGGTCATCCGCAGAGAGATCATTAAAACCAAAATCAAAAACCTTCTACCATCATCCAAAGACTGGTGGGAGAGCAAAGGGGCCCTGGCCCGGGGGTCACTTCTGGGGTTCTTTTTAGGAATTCTCCCCGGGGGGGGTGCGATCATCGCCTCTTTTATTTCCTATGCCGTGGAGAAGAGAGTTTCCAAGCATCCGGAGCGGTTCGGAAAAGGGGCCATCGAAGGGGTGGCCGGCCCCGAGGCGGCCAATAATGCCGCCACCGGAGGAGCCTTTATCCCCCTCATGACCCTGGGCATTCCTCCCAATGTAATCATGGCCATGCTCCTGGGGGCCTTCATGATTCACGGGGTTCAACCCGGTCCTTTGATGATGAAGCAGAACCCGGGCCTCTTCTGGGGAGTGATCACCAGCATGTACATCGGGAATATCATGCTTTTAATTCTTAACCTGCCTTTGATTGGCATGTGGGTTCAGGTGTTAAGAATTCCCTATCGAATTCTCTTTCCTCTGATCCTTCTTTTCTGTCTGATCGGCGTTTACAGCGTGAGCAACGCCGTATTCGACATTTACGTCATGATTCTCTTTGGCATTGTTGGCTACTTGATGAAGAAGTTTGACTACGAAGGGGCTCCTCTGGTTCTGGCTTTTGTCCTGGGGCCTCTTATGGAGAACAACCTGCGCAAATCCCTGATCATGTCTCAGGGAGATTTTTCAATTTTCTTCACCCGTCCTTTGGCCGCGGCTTCCATGATACTGGCCATTTTCCTCCTTGTTTCCCCCCTCATTCCCTGGATGAGGAAAAAGA
>JASEHN010000626.1 GCA_030018715.1 Thermodesulfobacteriota bacterium
TCAAGAAAATGATCGAAATCCGGGGGGCTACTTTTTCTTATCCCTCAGCAAAAGGTGAGCCTAATTTTTTATTTGAAGATTTAAATCTCTTCATTCCCCGGGGGCGTCATGTAGCCCTAATGGGCCCGAACGGGTCCGGAAAGAGCACCCTGGGGAAAATGATCAAGGGTTTGCTCTCCCCCTCTTCCGGCCAGGTTCTCATCGCCGGACAACAGCTGAAAACCGGAGAAATTTCTCCGCGAGTCGGATATGTATTTTCCAACCCGGAAAATCAGATAGTTTCTTCCGTGGTCGAAGAAGACGTAGCCTTTGGGCTGGAAAATATGGGGATGGACCCTTCAACCATCGCTATCCGTGTGCGGGAATGCCTTCGTTTAGTTGACATGGAAGATTATCGCTTTCATGCCCCCCACCTCCTCTCCGGCGGGCAGCAGCAAAAAATTGTTTTGGCAGGGGTGTTGGCGATGGAGAGCGAGGTTCTTGTCCTGGATGAACCCACTTCCATGTTAGATTTACAGGATCGCCGGGGAATGCTTGATCTCTTAGAAAAAATCCATAGAGAAGGTGGAAGAACAATCCTCCATATCACCCATTATTTCGAAGAAGCCCTAAGAGCCCAAGAATTTCTGTATCTCGACCAAGGGCGGGTTTCTTATTATGGACCGTGGGAAAAATTTTTTTCCCAGGAGCTTAAGAGGGATTCTCTTAGAGTGGCCTTTCCTCCCCTTCTGCATCTTATCCAGGGATTAAGGGAAAGGGGGCATTTAATTCCTCCAAAAGTGCGGTCTTTGGAAGAATTGAAAGAATTTCTTCTGCAAAGCTCAACCTCCTGACGCACATCTTTTTAATCATACCCTTTAACTCCGAACTCACCCAAAGGCAAATAACAGGATGCGGGAAAAGTCCTTTCCGGATTCTCCTTGACACTCTTATGCCTTCATACATATAATTTCCCAAGGATTTCAATAAAATTGCTGAAAATCTTTTCAAGCGGCGAATGCTGCTTGAGGAAAGGAGGCTGAAAATGGGAGAACAAAAAGTGGGAGAAGTGATCAAGTTTTTTTCCAAGGCCAGCGTTGCGGCAATCAAGCTTACAGAGGGGACCATAAGGGTTGGAGACCGGATTAAAATCAAGGGGCATACTACTGATTTTGAAGACCAGGTTCAGTCGATGCAAGTCGAGAACCAGGCAGTGGAGAAGGCCGAACCAGGTGAACTGATCGGGATAAAAGTAAAGGATCGCGTGCGGGAAAAAGACGCGGTCTGGAAAATCACGGAATAAGGGGGAGAATATTCGTCAACCCATCATTTATGTTGAAAGGTTGAGTCATATTTACAATCAGGGCACTTCTTTGGAGAAAACGGGTCTGGAAGATGTTTCCCTTAAGATCGAAGAAGGGGAGTGCGTAGGAATTGTGGGGGAGACTGGTTCGGGAAAGACAACTCTGGTACAGCATTTTATTGGATTGCTTACGCCTTCTTCCGGAAAGGTATATGTTGAGGGGATAGAAATTGGCCGGCCCGGAATATCCCGGGTAGAACTGCGGCAGCACGTAGGGCTTGTGTTTCAGTACCCGGAGCATCAGCTTTTTGAGGAGACGGTTTTTGATGATATATCCTTCGTTTTACGCCAGCGAAAAAACCTTTCAATCCAGGAGATTGAATATCGAGTGAGGTCGGCCTGCGCGGTCGTCGACCTTGATTATGAAAAATTCCATCGGCGGTCGCCTTTCGAGTTAAGCGGCGGGGAAATGCGCCGCGTAGCCCTGGCCGGAATTTTAATCCAGGAGCCACGCCTGCTCATCCTGGATGAACCTACCGTTGGTTTAGATGGACCCAGCAAGCGGGAGATACTAACAGAAATTGGCAATCTTCACCGTTTAGGGAAGACCGTGGTCATCGTTTCCCATGGGGTGGAGGATCTTCTCGAAATTGTCACCCGTTTAATTGTCATGGAAGAAGGAAGGATATTGACAACCGGTCCACCTGCCGAAGTCTTTTCTTTCCTCCTTAAGTCCAGGAAACTCACCTTTTTGGTTCCTTCCATATATCGGCTATGCCATGAGCTGCGGGCGGAAGGGTGGAAGGTTCCCGAGGGAATTTTTCGCGTAGAGGAAGCTTTACCGGCCCTGGATCGATTTTTAAAAGCCAAAACCCTCCGACTTTCTCCCCCGATAACGTCAAATTAGAATCTAAGCTTTTTCCGCGACTCTGCGCGTAAAAAGTGGCCCCGCACCCTCCCAGGGTGCGGGGCAGCAAAATGCTTCAAATCCCCCCTAACCCCAATACTGTTCGGC
>JASEHN010000627.1 GCA_030018715.1 Thermodesulfobacteriota bacterium
AAAGGGGGATGAAGGGGGATTTGACAGCTTTTCAAATGGCTAAACTGTTACAAAAAATCATCATTTACCTATTTCCCATTGCTCATTGCTAATTCCCCATTGCCAATTGTCCATTGCTAATTAATCATTGCCTATTGCAAAATGACCATTACCTCTTACCTGTTATTTCCAAACAGGCTATTTAAGCGCAATAAAAGGCTCAGGTCTCCTTCTGCCGAATATTTCTTTTCCATAAATGCCTGTGCACCGTCCAGCTCTCCTTTGGAAATGGCCACCCAGACCTCTGAGGGGGTGTGAATAATCAGGGTAGGGTGGTCCAGTTTTCCCTCCCCGAAGGCACAATAACCATCGGCAATTTCAAAATACCATTGCCCGGCCTGCCTACCAGTGACATCGAATTGGATCATGGCCCTGAGGTCGCCAGCGGCTTCCCCTCTGAAGCTTACGGCCATCCCTCCTAACAGAATGCGGATGTCCTCCTTAATCGCCTCTTCGAAGGGCCGATTTTCTTCTCCCCTTAAAGCACGCTCTTCAAATTCCAGGCGAATTTTCCAGAACAAATTGGCCTGCTCCTGGAATCCCCGGCGGTTCTTCGTCCATTCCTGACTGACTATTTCTTCTACCTTTTTCGAAACCTCTCCTTTTTCCACGATCTCCTGACCTGCCCGGTAAAAACCATGGAGAACTTCTTCTCCTTTCTTTCCGAGTTTTTCGATAAAAAGCATGGACTCGGCCCCAGGCCGGAGGAGGACTCCCGCCAACTTTCTCCTCCCGGCGCGGGCCAAGAGGCGAAAGTTCTCCACCAAGGCATCAAAATGCCCTACCTCGGGAAACCCGCAGACGGAAATCAAAACCATTTTATCCGCCCGTTTCCCCGGGTAACGGGAGGGATGGGTTGTAACTCCCTCAATTTCAGTCAGATAGGGCTGCACCAGGGGGAGCGTCCGTTCCAGGAAGAGCTTCATATAAGCGGTCATCCCGTAATGGTAGAGAGGGGTGGCCCAAACCTCAACATCACAGGATTTCAGCTTCTCCAGAAGCTCGGGCATATCATCTTTGTGGATGCAAACCCCGGGCGTCTTATACCAGCAGGTATAGCAGCCTATGCAGGGATGAATTCTTTTATTGGCCAAGTGAATAATTTCAAATTTAGCCCCTTTGCTAACTGCCCCTTCCAGGAATTTCTCCAGGACCATCTGGGTATATTTCTTTGGTCGCGGGCTTCCTTGCAGTGCCAAGATTTTCATGGTCTTCCCTTCTCCGGTATTTCCGGCGCTCTCCTCCGGGCCCCAAAGATTTGAGGCATGCGCGCCAGTAGCTTCATGTCTCCTTTTATTTTGTAAAGTCCCTGCATCAAAGCTTTTGGTCTATCGATCGCTCCTTTGGCTATCTTAACCCATACATCCTCGGGCGAAATAATGGTCAGGGGCGGGGAGACCGCTTCTCCCTTCCTTACCTCGCACTGCCCTCTGGCGATGGAAATTATCCACTTGCCTCCCTCTTCGCCGGAAATATCGAACTGAATCTCGGTTTGCAGGTCTCCCGCTGCTGCAGGATCGAATACGCTGGGCATTCCCTCGATCAATTTTGCGGCTGAATCAAGAACAGCCGCTACCGCCTCCGGGCTTACCCGATATTTTCGTTTCAGGTAAAAGTCAGGATATTTTTTAGAGAAGACCACCCCAATTCCTATGCAAAGGGCAAAAGGAATGGCAATGGAGTACATGGGCTTTCCGCGTCCCAGGTGGCTGGAAAGGAAGGCTGCAAAGAAAACCAAACTCCACATATAGGTGATACGGAAATTAAGCAGGCGGAAATCAGGTGTCCCCCATACAGACTCCGGGTACCATTGTTTGGCGACCGCATAGGTAAAGGGGTCGTAGCCAAAGATTTGCGGAAGGAAGGACATCAGGAAAAGAGTCAGATATAGAAGGGCTACGGAATGATCCACAAAAATATGAGCCAGGTCCGACGGCAAAGCGTATACCCAGATGGTCCCGGTAAAAAGAAAGCCCAAAAAGGCTTTTTCCAGGTATGTGTTGTATTTTAAGATTTTTCGGGCGCTAACATACTGAACCACGGCCAGGACGAAACCCACGACCACGGCTGCTTTGGCTTGTTCCCAGGTTGCTTCCCCAACCCGGGCAATGGTTTTGAAAGCTGCCACGGGCAAAAAAGAGGTCACGAAAAGAATTTTTTCCGTAGTTTTTCTCATGCGGCGTCCCCTTAATTTTATTGTATAGGAAATTCCTTTTTTCAACTTTAGTCCGCCTCAGGCGGATCGCTTTA
>JASEHN010000042.1 GCA_030018715.1 Thermodesulfobacteriota bacterium
CCCCCTTTTGCAAAGGGGGAAAAGGCTGAATATTTTATCGAATTCCAACAAAAACCTCTCCTCCCTTTGCCAAAGGGAGGTCGGGAGGGATTTTGAAGGCGGCCTTTTCAAAAGCTAAATTGTTACCTCATCTCAATTTCAACGTACTCAAAGCAATCAGAGCCAGGAAAATGGTTATGATCCAAAACCGGACGATGACTTTAGGCTCGGCCCACCCTTTCAGCTCGAAATGATGATGCAGAGGAGCCATCCGGAAAATGCGCTTACGCCAGAGCTTATACGAAGCCACCTGGAAAATTACGGAAAGGGTTTCAATCACAAAGAGCCCGCCGACAATGGCTAAGAGTATCTCCTGTTTGGTAATAACCGCCACCACTCCCAGAGCCGCTCCCAGGGACACAGAGCCTGTATCCCCCATAAACATTTGAGCGGGATAGGTATTGTACCAGAGGAAGCCCATTGCCGCCCCGACCATGGCCCCGCAAAAAACAGCTAATTCTCCGCTTCCGGAAACGTAGGGAATCTGAAGATAGCTGGCAATTTTCACGTGCCCGACCAAATACGCCAGAATCATGAATGTTCCGGCGGTGATCAAGACCGGGCCAATGGCCAGCCCGTCCAGGCCGTCTGTCAGGTTCACGGCGTTGGAAGTTCCCACGATCACAAAAACCGCCAGAAAAACATAAAATACTCCCAGGTTGGGCATAATTCCCTTGAAAAACGGCACACTGAATGTGCTCTTGAAAGTCGGGTAAAAATAGAGCATGAGGGCGGCTGCCGCCGCCACTGCTACCTGGTAAAATATTTTTTCTTTTACGGTTAGGCCCTTGGAGTTCTGGCGAGTCAACTTGCGGTAATCATCGGCAAAGCCCACAACCCCGAATCCCGCAGTGACCAACAAAACCACCCAGATGTAAAAATTGGTCAGATCCGCCCAGAGAAGAACAGAGAGGATGATGGAGGCAAGAATCAACGTCCCCCCCATGGTAGGCGTTCCCTCTTTTTCCAGGTGGGTGCTCGGTCCGTCCTGCCTGATAAATTGTTTCACCTGGAGCTGCTTTAGCCTGCGAATCACCCATGGGCCTAAGAAAAAGGAAATGATCAGGGCCGTAAGGATGGCCAGAACCGCCCGGAAGGTAATGTACCGGAAGACGTTAAAGACAGAAAACTTGGGATACAGGGAGTAAAGTAAAAAATAGAGCATAGTTGTGTTTTACGTTCTCACGCCCTCCCCAAGAAATTTTCCAGGCCCCTGATGACCCGCTCCATTTGCATTGCTCTGGAGCCTTTAACCAGGACCCAGTCTCCCTTTTCGATATTTTTTTCCAAACTTCTTAAAACCTCCTCATGACTGGATGCGGTATGCACCTTTTTTTCTTCGATTCCTGAAGCTAAGGCTCCCTTGGCCAGATGCGGGGCTTTTTCCCCCATAAAAAAAATGTGGGCGAACCCCATTTCCCCGATCTCTTTGCCAGCCTTTTCGTGTTCGGCCGGTGAAGCTGGCCCGAGTTCAAGCATATCCCCCATAACCAGAAGGCCCCGGTCTTTGCCCTTAATCTCGGCAAACGCCGAGAGCATGGCCAGGAGAGAATCAGGGTTGGCATTGTAAGAATCGTCCAGAACACGTACGTTTTGGCCGAGGCCCAAAATCTTCCCTCTTCCGGAAAAAGGTTGAAACCCTTCCAATCCGTCACTGATCTCCTTAAGCCCCATCCCCAGGGTTCCGGCCAGAGCCGCTGCGGCCAGAGCATTGTAAACACTGTGTCTCCCGAATGCGGCCAGCCGCACGGTACGTTTCTTCCCATCCATTCTCAGGGAAAAACTGGCCCCTTTCCCCTCTTCAAACCGGAGGTCTTCTGCCCGGATGTCTGCTTGCTTAAGTATTCCGAAAGTCTTCTTCCGGCACTGGGCCGGGGCCGCTAATTTCACCACTCGCGGGTCATCTACGTTGACGGCAATCCAATCTTCTTTCCGCACTCTTTCCCAAAGCTCCCCTTTGGCCCTGGCCACTCCTTCCAGGCTTCCCAGGAATTCCAGATGGGCGCGGCCTATGTTGATAATGGTGGAGACCTGCGGCTCGGCTATCTCTTTCAACCTGCGGATCTCGCCTGGCTCACTCATGCCCATCTCCAGGACAGCCATCTCATGTTCCGGAGTTAACCTCAAAAGCATCAAAGGGAGGCCGATCAAGTTATTTAAATTCCCCTCGGTCTTCAGGACCTGGAAATTTCCCGAAAGGATGCCGGCAGTCATTTCTTTGGTCGTGGTCTTTCCATTACTGCCGGTAATGGCCACCACTTTCACCGGGTGGCGGCTGCGCCAGGCATGGGCCAGGTCGCCAAGGGCCTTGAGCACATTCCCGACTGCGATGGCAAATTTTTCCTGCTGATTATCTCCGGCGGCGCTCTGTTCCCGGCCGCGCTGCACCAGGGACCCGGCAGCTCCTTTGGCCAGGGCCAAGGCGATGAAGTCATGCCCGTCGAAGTTCCGGCCGGACAGAGGGATAAAAAGTTCCCCCCCGCGGACTTGTCGGGAATCGCTGCAAATACCAACGGCCTTTTGCAGAGGGGAGCCGAAAAGAAGCTCTCCTCCCGTTATCGTAAGAATCTCGCCCGCAGACAAATTAACGATCTTTCACTCCCCCCTTAAGGCTAAGGCCTTCGCTGCTTCTTCGCGGTCGTCAAAATGGACCTTTTTCTCGCCCAGGATTTGATAATCCTCATGGCCCTTGCCGGCAATCAATACGATATCCCCAGGGCGGGCTGCTATTACGGCGGTCTGAATGGCCTCTTTCCTTTCCGGAATGACCATGTATCCTGCGGCCGCCGGCCGTTCCGCTGCCTTATTCCTGACCAAATCAGCGGTCCGGTATTTCCTCCGGTCTGTTTCCTCAATTCCCTTTTCGACCTCATTAATGATCTCCAAAGGATCTTCTGTGCGGGGATTGTCAGAGGTGAGAACAGCCAAATCACTCCCCAGAGCCGCCACTTTTCCCATTACGGCCCTCTTGCCTCTGTCGCGGTCTCCGCCGCATCCGAAAACAACTATAAGCCTCCCGGACACGATTCTCCGCAAAGTTTCCAGGGCTCTTTCCAGCGCATCCCCGGTATGGGCATAGTCAACAAACACCCGGATGCCCTTCCCCCCGGGCACACGTTCCATCCTTCCGGGAACCCGGCTGAGTTTCTCTATGCCTGCGGCAATCGCCTGGGGTGGAAGTCCCAGAACTTCGCCCACGCTCACGGCAGCCAGGATATTATAAAGATTATGCCTCCCGATCAAAGGAGAGCGGATATGTAAAACTCCCCTGGGTGTGCGCACGCTGGCCCGCAGGCCTTCGGCGCTTTCTTCTGTCCTTTCGGGCCAGACCTCGCCGTGCTTTTGCACCCCGTAGCGATAAAGCGTTCCGCAAGCCGTCCTTAAGAGTTCTTCTCCCCAGGAGTCGTCAATGTTGATTACCGCGAAATGCCGCTCCTTTCCGCTCTCGCCCAAACACTTAGTGAAAAGAAGTTGTTTGGCCCTAAAATAATTCTCCATCGACCCGTGATAGTCCAGGTGGTCCCGGGTGAGGTTGGTAAAAAGGGCCACGTCAAAGTCTAAGCCGCGGACGCGCTGCATATCCAAAGCATGGGAAGAAACTTCTAAGACGGCGTGGGTTACGCCAGCTTCCCGCATGGCCTGCAGATTTTTCTGCAGGTCCAGCGATTCCGGGGTGGTTGTAGGAGCGGGATAAAATTGCCCCTTATAACGGTAATTGACCGTGCCCATTACTCCAACACTTTTCTCTGCCTCCATAAGGATCGACTCGATGAGATAAGAGGTTGTTGTTTTTCCGTTTGTTCCGGTTATTCCGATCAGGGTCATAGAAGAAGAAGGGTCCCCGTAAAAAGCCGCAGCCAGCCGCGCCAGAGCTTCGCGCACTTCCGGTACAACCACCTGGGTTACACCCGCACCATTCATTGGTTCACTTAGAAGGAGCGAACAGGCTCCCCGCGAGAGAGCCTCGGGAATGAAACGTTTCCCATCTTCCCGCAATCCGCGTATGGCTGCGAAAAGGAATCCCCTCTCAACGCTCCGGGAATGATATGCCAGTCCTTGGACTTCCACGCCGGCGTCTCCACAAACTTTCTTAAGCGGCAAGCGGGCAATGAGGTCTTCCAACCTCACGATGGTTATCTCCTTCTGTTGGGATTAATATTTTTATTATACTTCGATTTTTCAATAAGATCAAAAAACCAAGAATCAGCCCGGGACGCTGATTTCCGCCTTAAAGACAACTGTTAAATCGACGGCTGAAATTTGACCATTCCTTTCGTGTCGCCCTGAAGAATCTGACCCGGCGCCGGGGTTTGGGCCACTGCCCTTCCGCTTCCAACGAGCTTAAGATCCAATCCTAATCTCTGCGCGGTCTGAACAACCTGGCGGAGAGATTTCCCGGAAAAATCCGGCATGATCCCCGGCTCTTCTAAAACCTCTTCCGCCTTCGGCCGGGCCGGAGGGCCGGGGGCTCTGCCATCCGATTCGGTTAGATGGGTGGAAGTGTTGGGGCCCGGAGCGGCCTGGGCCAGGTAAGTAACCCCTTTCGGATAAACTCCCATGTAGGGCAAAACTTGTTCGCCGATTGCTTTAAAGGCCGGAGCGGCCACTACCCCCCCGTAACTAACTCCTTGGGGTTCATCAATGATCACCGAAATGACCACCTGGGGGTTATCAGCCGGGATAAAACCAACAAAGGAACCGATCCGTTTGTCTGAATAACCGCGGCCGTTTATTAATGCTTTTTGCGCCGTGCCGGTTTTGCCGGCAGTCTCATAGCCGGAGAGGCACGCCGCTTTTCCGGTTCCTCCCTCCTGCGTAACCGTCTTTAAGATCGTAGCCGCAGTCCTGGCTGTCTCCGGAGAGATCACCCGTCTAATCACCTTGGGCCGGTTTTCCTTGAGAACGTTGCCCTGTCTATCGATTACCGTTTTGACAATGTAGGGCCGCATTATCACCCCCCCATTGGCCACAGCTGAAAGCGCCGTGGTCAATTGCAGGGCCGTTAGGGAAATCCCCTGCCCAAAACTGATGTTGGCCAGTCCCACCTCTGACCAGTACTGGGGATGGGGAAGGAAACCGGGTACTTCCCCTGGAAGATCGATCCCGGTCTTGCTCCCTAAACCAAAATCCTTCAGGTAATGATAAAGTTTTCCCTTCCCTAATTTTTTCCCCACTTTACTGGCTCCGATATTGCTCGACACCTTGATGATCTCCCCCAGGGAAAGCCATCCGTGCTTGTGTACATCGTTGATGATTTTCCCGCCGACAGCGAAACTTCCGTTTTCGCAAAAGAAAACCTCGCTTGGTCCGGCCATGCGATCTTCCAGAGCCGCAGCCAAAAGAAAGGCTTTCAAGGTGGAACCAGGCTCGAAAGTATCCGTGATAGCGCGGTTTTTCCGCAGGTAGTCTGTATAGGAAGAAAAGCGGTTAGGGTCGAAAGAGGGCTGGACGGACATGGCCAGGATTTCCCCTGTCTTCGGGTTCATGACCACCACCATGCCCCCTTTGGCCGAACAGGCCTGGATGGCCTTTTTTAATTCCTTTTCGGCGATGTACTGGATGTTTCTATCGATGGTCAGAATCACTTCGCAGCCTTCTTCCGACCGGCGAAAATCCGGGTTTTGCGCGGCTATGGCCCGGCCGCGGGCATCCTTAGAAATAATAATAAAGCCGGGCTCCCCCCTGATGAATTCATCATACCCTAACTCCACGCCTTCGAGCCCCCGGGAATCCATCCCGGCAAAACCGATGACGTGGGCCCCAATTTCTCCCTGAGGATAGAATCGCTTGGCCTCCTTCAGAAAATCGACTCCCTGAATATCTAAGGCATCAATCGCTGCCCGCTGACCGGGGCTGATCCCTCTTTCCAGCCAGATAAAAGGTTTTTCTCCTTTTATCTTTTTCAGCAGGAATTCGGACTTTTTCCCCAAGATGGGTCCAATTTTTTGGGCGGCTTGCTCAAGGTTCTCTACTTTGGCCGGCTGGACGAAAACAGAATCCACTTCTACGCTGATAGCCATCTCTTCTTTTGTTCTATCGTAGAGAACGCCCCTTTTGGGCACTAACGGGACAACTCGCTGATACTGCCGTTCAGCCAAAGTGGCAAGTTTATCGCTCCTAAGAACCTGGAGTTGATAGGCCCTTGCCAAGACAATTAGAAAAAGAAAAGAAAAAAGGCAGAGGAGGAGGGTTATGCGAAAGCGAAGCCATATATGCAGAGGAGGCTTCATCGCACTATAATCAACTGTTCCTTCTGGGGGTTCACGAATCCTAATTCTTTCAAAGCCATGCTTTCAATACGATCCGGGGATTTAAGCGCGGCCAATTCCAGGCGCAACCTTTTATTATCTTTGCGCAGGTCCTGACCTTCCTGGCTTTTCTGGGAGATTTCGTACCCGAGAGAGATTACCTGGTGGTGCGCCCAAACATAAAAAAGGGAGCATCCGATAAATACAATACCTACAACCATAGCCACGAAGGCTAAGTTGCGGTTGACCCCTTTGGGCTGGGAGGCCGCTTCCGGCTCCCTCCTTATGCCGCTGACCGCAATCCGTTTATAGGCCGCTTCCGCCATTTTGCCTCCCTTCGGTGTTCCAGGAAAGTTTTTCGACGGCTCTCAGCTTGGCGCTGCGAGCTTTGGGGTTGGCCGAAACCTCTGGCAAAGACGGGATCACGGGTTTCGGCGTCAGAATACAAAAGGAAGGGAAAGTCCCTTTTTCTTTTTTTCCCCACTTTCGGAAGTGGTTCTTTACGATCCGATCTTCCAGGGAGTGAAAAGAAATGATGACTAGCCGGCCTCCTGGGTTCAAAACACTTTCGCACCGGTCGAGAAAAGTTTGCAGGTTTTGCAGCTCCTCATTCACCCGGATGCGCAAGGCCTGGAAAGTGCGGGTGGCCGGATGGATGCGCCCTTTGCCCCAGGGAACGGTTTTCTGGATCACCTCCACTAATTCCCCTGTGGTCCGCAAAGGCCTAACTTGACGCTGGCGTACGATCGCTTTGGCAATGCGCTTGGCCCATCGTTCTTCCCCGTACTGCCAGATGATTCCGCTTATCTCAGCAGCAGAAAGGCGCCGCAAAATATCCCGGGCGCTGACCTTGATTTCCCGGCTCATGCGCATATCCAGGGGGCCATCCCGGAGAAAACTGATTCCCCTCTCCCCATCCTCAAGTTGCTCTGTGGAAATCCCCAAGTCTAATAAAATGCCATCTACTGCCCCGACCGAAAGATCTTTCAGGACTGAAGTTAGGTCTTTAAAATTTTTTTGCGCCAAATCGACCCTGCTCCCGAAAGGGGCCAGGTTCTCCCGGGTGCGCTTTATGGCTTCTTCATCCCAATCCAGTCCGATCAATCTTCCGGTTGGGCAGCTCTTTTCTAAGATTGCCCTGGCATGACCGCCGCTGCCTACAGTTCCGTCAACATAGACTTGGCCTGATCGACAATTTAAATATCCAAGGACTTCCTCTAAAAGCACCGGCCGATGTCGGGTTTCTTCCGCTTCCATTTAAAGCCCCAGTTCAGCTAATCCTGCCCCCATTCCCTCGAAATCTTCCTCAGACCGTTTGATCTCCTCCAGCCAGCGTTCCATGCTCCAGATTTCAAATTTTTTTAACATCCCGGCAAAAACAACATTTCTATCCAACCCGGCATAACCCCTAAGCGTTGGGGGTATCAAAATTCGGCCTAATTTATCGATCGGACATTCCACAGCCCCGGAAATAAAAAATCGCTGAAAGGCTTTTACTTCTTTTTTCACCATGGAAAGAGCGCTCACCTTTTCCTCTAAAACTCTCCACTCCTCGTAAGCATAAGCCACTAAACACCGGTCAAAATTTGTCAGGATTAGCCGGTCATCATTTTTTTCCATAAGCAATTCACGGAATTTTGCCGGAATGGACACGCGCCCTTTGGAGTCTATGATATGCTCAAATCTTCCCCGAAACATCATTATATTTTCTCTTTTAATCCACTTTGATGATCTCGTAAAAAGTCCTTTTTGACCCATTTTCGTCATTCCCGCGAAAGCGGGAATCCAGTTAATTCAAATAGTTGTGGACTCCTGCTTTCGCAGGAGTGACGGCTTTTCTGATTTTTTACGAGCCCATCCACTTTTATCCACTTTATACCACTTTTTGGTCAATATAAAGTTTTATTTAAAAGATGTCAAGGAAAATTTTATACTTTTCAACTTTTTCTTGTTTTTTCTTGGAACCTGGATTGAAATGGCCGAGATTAAATATGTAAGTTCAGCCACCTTGATGGGAACTGGGGGGTTTCTCTGGGGCAAATTGGCCACTTTGGGTATTGGTAATGGTTTGTTTCGGCTCCTTTTTCGGCTTGCGCTGGTACTTGGCCACTGCCCGGTTGTGTTCTTGCAGCGTGCTGGAAAAATAATGAGTACGGTCATTCTTCGATACAAAATAAAGGTAATTTACGTCCGCAGGATACAATACTGCATAAAGGGATTTAAACCCGGGGTTGGCAATGGGCCCTTTCGGCAATCCGCTAAATTGATAGGTATTATAGGGAGTTTTGCGCTGGAGATCTTGCCTGGTGATTCCCTCATTCCTGATTCTTTCCGATTTCACGCCATAGACCGCTGTTGGATCGCTTTGCAGGGCCATTCCGCGATGAAGACGGTTGTGAAAAACCGCTGATATCAATCTTCTCTCCTGATCGTCGGCAGCCTCCTTCTCTATCATAGAGGCCAGAATAACCACGTCTTTTCGGCTCAACCCTAACTGTTCTGCCCGTTTGGCCAGGGAAGCATAAACATTTTTGAAACGGGACACCATCTGGCGGATGGCCGACTCTTCCCCAAACCCTTTGGGGAAATTGTAAGTATCTGGAAACAGATATCCTTCTAAATTTTCCCCGTCCAATTCCAGGGAAGCCATGAAAGATGGATCTCGGGATTTTTCCAGAAAGATTTTTTTATTGCATACCCCGGCCTGATGCAAAACTTCCCCGATTTGAAAGAGGTTGAACCCCTCCGGAATTGTAATCGGATATTTAATAACATCGCCCCTTAACAGCTTGGACAGGACTTCTCCGGGTGTCATCACGGTGTTCATTTCATATTCCCCGGCCTTCACTTTGAGAATGGCCTCTTTAATCTTGGCCAGGAGATAAAAGCTTCTCCGGTCCCGGACAATTCCATTTTCCTCAAGGATTCTGGCAATGTCTTGGAAACCAGTCCCGGCCTGGATGGTAACTACTTTGGCATGCCGTTCCCAGCTCGGCGGGGCCAGGAAATGAACATAACCCGTAGCTAAAAATACTGCTACTATGCCTATGAAAGTGATCAGGAGGTCAAGAGTTCTGTCCTTAAACCATCTGGATAAAGAACCCCATGATCTTGTGATATTTTCTTTCAAAGTCATCTTTGTTGACCAACCAGCTTGCTTCTCCGAAATAATTTCTGAAATACCCCTTAAAGCCAACATTGCCTTTACTAAATTGTAAAAGCCATTTTCCAGGGCGTCAAGCTTTTTTACCCGGCCCGGGATCAGCTAACCGTTGATCACTTCCCTTTTTATTAAGATCATGGGGAGAATCTCATCCATGCCCAGGCTCAGGCGGGAGGGTGCTCGGCTCAGGAAAATGAGGCGCTGGCCTTTTCATCGTTCTGGCAGGGAGATGCTTCTTCCTTAGGCAATGAAATTTTGCTGAGCAGCCCGTGACTACCCCGTTTTTCCTTCCCCGCCGCAGGTTATAGGTAGAGAAGCAATGGTTCTCATTGTAAGAAATTCCCAGCCGATTTTCCTTTCGCCGATCCCCCTCCCGCCTGAGCCACAATAAAAGTGATCGACGGTCATAGGATCAGCTCGCCCCCCTTCACTTTACAGAATCCTTATTCGTGGCCCGGGGTTCGGGGTGATGAGCGCGGGCAGCATCGGCCGGGAAAAGGCTTCTCCCAAAGTTTCAAACCGCGTCTCCGCAAAATGAGGCGGGGTGCCTTTTCCCGCCCCGTCCATGAAACAACCAGCACCTCATGCTGCCAAACGAAGCTCCCTGAACCCCGGGCCTGGGAGGATCATCCAGCGCCGGTTAACGAGGAATCATTCGTGACCACAAAAAGTGAAGGAAGGCGAGGCTAAATCAGGCCTTGACTTCTTCCAACGATATATGTAGGAATATTTCAATCAACACCAGGGGGGAGAGCCATATGGATAACGCCATTACTGATGTTCCCGGCTTCAGGGTCGGACATGCTCAAGACTTAAAAGCAGCCACTGGATGCACCGTAATCCTCTGCCCTCCGGGAACCATAGGAGGAGTGGACATTCGCGGGTCTGCAGCGGGAACACGCCAGATCGATTCTCTTCATTCCTTTCATTTCGTGGACGAAGTTCATGCCGTCCTGCTCTCGGGAGGGAGCGCTTTTGGCCTGGACGCTTCCGGCGGAGTGATGAAATTCCTCGAAGAAAAATCCATCGGCTATCAGACTTCCGCGGCCAAAGTCCCCATCGTCCCCGCAGCCATCATCTATGACCTAAGTTTGGGGGACAGCCGGGTGCGCCCGGATAAAGAGATGGGTTACCAGGCCTGCCTCAACAGCCAACCCGGGAAGATCGCCGAAGGAAGCGTGGGGGTGGGAACCGGCGCGAGCGTTGGAAAACTTTTAGGAATTAAGATGGCTACCAAAGGGGGGGTGGGCACAGCATCCCTTTCCTTGTCCGGGGGAATCATCGTAGCAGCTCTCGTGGCAGTCAATGCCTTCGGCGATGTTATCGATCCGCAGGAAAGAAAAGTTCTTGCCGGCGCCAGAGATCCTGACAACCCCGGACGCTTCATCGGCTCGACCGCCATGATCAAAACGGGGTTTTCCCTTCCCAAAAGAGAGACGGGCTTCCAAAATACCACTCTGGGGGTTGTGGCCACTAACGTCAAGCTCTCCAAACGTCAAGCCACCAAAATGGCCCAGATGGCTCAGAGCGGGTTCATCCGAACCATCTCCCCTATTCACTCCACGGTGGATGGCGATTTGATCTTCGCTCTTTCGGCCGGGGATTTGTCCGCTGATGTAAACACGTTAGGCCTGATGGCCGAAGAGGTGGTGGCTACTGCTGTTCTCCGGGCCATCCGGGTAGCTGACGGCCTTGGACTCCTCCCATCTTTCAGTGATTTATATAAGGGGGTGTAGGTTTTTTGTTTCGGGCTTCGGATTTCGGATTTTTTTGTCGCATTCCGCAATCCGCATTCCGCAATCTGGGCTACCATCTTCTCCGGATAGCGTAATCCGCAAGGGCCAGGAGCGCCTCTTTTTCTTTGGAAGATGGGAAAGGGGTAAGAGAGGTTCGGGCCTTGGCCACGAAATCCTCGGCACACTGAACCGCGTAATCAATTCCTCCGCATTCCTTCACGACCTGCATGACATAACTTAAATCCGCATCCCTACGGTCCCGGTCCTGAACGATCTGCCTGAGGCGGTCCCTTTCCCCCGGGGAACAGGTTTTTAAGGTCTGAATCAATGGCAGGGTGATTTTCCCTTCGTTAAGATCTTTTCCGATCTCTTTTCCCAGTGTTTCTGTCGCTGAAGTGTAATCCAGCGTATCATCCATCAATTGGAAAGCAACCCCCAGGTTGAGCCCGAAATCGGCCAGGGCTTTCTCTTGTTCGAGGGGGGCATTGCCCAGAATCCCCCCAACCTGACAGGCCGCGGAAATCAACACCGCGGTCTTGTTGGTTACGACATAATAATAATCCTTCTCCGTGATAGCCGGGTCTCCCAACTTAACCAGCTGCATGACTTCCCCTTCGGCCATGCGCGTGGTGGCCCCGGAAATAACTTCTAAAATACGCAGGTTGCCATCCGCGACGATCAGGGCAAAGGATTTAGTAAATAAAAAATCCCCCACCAGCACACTGGCCCCCTCCCCCCACACCGAGTTGGCCGAAGCCATGCCCCGCCGGACAAAAGCCCGATCCACCACATCGTCATGAAGGAGAGTGGCCGTGTGGATGAATTCGATGGTGCTGGCCAGGGGAATGGCCCGCGGCCCGCGGTAACCGCACAGATGAGCGCTAAGGAGCAAAAGAACGGGACGGAACCGTTTCCCCCCGCTGGAGATAAGGTAACGGCTCACCGTGGGAATCATGATGATTTCCGAGAGGAGGTTTTTGGCCATCTCTGCCTCTACGGCTTTCAATTCTTCCTCTATTGTCTTTATGGCCTGCTCTACGTTCAAAAAAACCTCTCCTTAGAGGCTCTTGCAAAACTCCTAAACACCGTCATTCCCGCGAAACCTGTCCC
>JASEHN010000628.1 GCA_030018715.1 Thermodesulfobacteriota bacterium
GCAGAAAGAGGGACGCAAGATACGCAATTTAGATCATCCCGGGCAAATTCCCTCAACGATTTATCTGGAGCCTCTGCGGGCCGGCGAAAAAGAAAAAACGGTGGATATCATTCCTTACCCCCGCTTGCGGAAGGGCTGGACCTCTTCGCTGAAATCAGAAATTGCTTTTGCCTTCAGGGATAGCCTCATGCCCGGCCAAGGTCTGGAGGATTATCCTTTCAAGGGCGAGGTTTCTCCTTTTGCGGCCGATAAAGTACTCCCAGGAGGGTGCAGCATGTGCTTCAACGCCTGCTCCGCCCTCTTTTACATTAAAGATGGCCAGGTCATAAACATAACCGGCAATCCCCATGATCCAACGACCAGGGGTAAACTGTGTTCCAAAGGGTTGAACCATGTCCTCATGTACAACAGCCGCCACCGTCTGAGCAGAGCGCTGAAACGAACGGGCAAAAGGGGGGAGGGCAGGTACATCGAGCTCAGCTATGATGAAGCGCTGGAAGAATTTGCGGCGAAATTACAAAAAATAAGGAAGGCTTATGGCCCGGAAAGCCTGGCCATCTATACCCCTACTCGCTCCGGCTACCTGCAACAGCGGGGGATGGCCCCCTTCTTTGCCAAAGCTTTTGGCACGCCGAATTTTGCAGGATCGGCCCCTCTTTGTGATACGGCACTGGACATTGCCTTCTCCATTTTCCAAGGAGGCCGCTCGGGGAATTCCTATTTAGAGGACGATCTCGGCTCAGCCACGTTTTATCTCATCGTGGGGGAAAACATGGCTGAGACCCGGCCGGTGAATTTCGGACTGATCAACGATTGCCGTTTGAAAAACGGGGCCAAGATGGTGGTGGTAGATCCCCGGCAGACAGCCACCGCTGCCAAGGCCGATCAGTGGCTTCCCATCAGGCCCGGAACGGATATGGCCCTGGCTGTGGCCATGGCCTACCACATTATTACTCAGAATCTGGTTAATGAAGAATTCATTGCCAGGTGGGTGGAGGGATATGATAAAGTCCGCGAGTTCATCCTGGAGAAGAAATACACCCCTGAATGGGCGGAACCCATTACGGACATTTCCGCCATAGAGATAAAAAGGTTGGCGGAAGAGTTTGCCAGAGCAGAGAGAGCGACAATCTTTGCCAGCAGGGGATTGGCCCAACACTCCAACGGAGTTCAGACCATCCGGGCATTCATGATTCTTTCGGCGATCACCGGCCAGTGGGGAAGAAAAGGGGCGACTTTCCAGATGTCCTCGAGCGGCAAGATGTTGGGGACAAGCCTTTCCGAAGCAGATTTGGGGAAGATCAAACCCGGGATCAGCAAGTCCCCTCTCGGCTGGGTAGAATCCATGCGCACGGGCAAACCCTATCCGATCAAAGCCGTTATCTGGGCCGGAAACCCTTACGGCCTTTGGCCAGGCCTGTCTAAGTTAAAAGAGGGCTTGCCAAATGTGGAGCTAATCGCCCACCTGGAGATCTGGAAGAACGATACTTCCTGCATTTCTGATTATGTTTTTCCCTCGGCGCACGGGGTGGAATACGGAGAAATTAATCGTAGCACGGAAGACCGCAGGGCCCTCTGGATACGCAAAATGATCGATCCTCCAGGGGATGCCCGGCCCGATCTTTATTTCTGGGTTGAGTTGGGAAAACGATTTGGGCTGCAGAATGTTTTAAAGGAAGAGTATAAAGACTCATCGGTTTTCTTCGATTCCGAGATGAGGGCGAATTCACTGGTCAAAGGGGTTACGGTAAAGAGGATGATGGAAAGTCCGAAAGGATTTTTGCGCATGCCTTTGCTGGATGACCGCTCGGAAGAAATAGATACCCTTTATCTTAAGGGTTCATCATATCCCGGCGATAGACTGGGAAAGCGAATTCCAACCCCTTCGGGCAAATTAGAACTCTGGACCGAAGATCTGGAGAAGAAATTCAATGAATTAGGGATGACTGCCTTGCCGGAATTTTATTCCGAGCCGGATCAACTGATGAATTTACCCCACTTGAGCCGGGATATTGGCGCGGCAGATTCACTCCGCCCCTCCCCATTCTGGAACTATTCCTGTCTTGCTCCGATGGTGAAAATCACGGATGAGCCTTCATCCATGCTAAAGGAGTTCGACACGGAACTAATCACAGCCTGCCCGCCAGTGGCCCACTTCCATTCCTGGTGCAATTTTTTCTGGCAGGCCTGGGAGATGTGGCCTGATCTTTTCGTCCATATCCACCCTAAAAAGGCGGAGGCTATTGGCGTGAAAACAGGGGATAAGGGCATTGTGGAAAATCAACG
>JASEHN010000043.1 GCA_030018715.1 Thermodesulfobacteriota bacterium
GAGCGGCCTCCCGCCTGAGCCTGGGCATTGATGAGATTTTCCGCACGATCTTAAGAAAAAGTGATCGACGGTCAGAAAGGTATTCTTACCCGCCTCCCTTTTTTTAAAACCACTTTTGTTGTGCCCCGGGCGGCGGGGCGCTTGGCCCGGATAAATCCGCCGAAGGGAGTTTCTTCATTACAATAAATTGTATTTTTATGCTCATTTTTATGTGCTATAAAAAAGAATATTTATATATGGCCGAGTCGGAATCTTTTACAAGGGAAAGGATTAAATGTCCATGCCTGAATACACTCAGATTGACCAATCCCCCCTTTTAGGATTCCTTTTTTATCCCCGCAGAGACTTCACTCCAAGTCCCCGAGGAACTTTCGATTTTTTTGTGAGCGTGGACGAAGGTATTTCTGTCCACATCCGATTTTATCATCAGGATAAAAACAATCCCTGGATTTTATTCTTTCACGGCAATGGGGAAGTGGTCAGTGACTACGACGACATCGCCCCTATTTATCACCAGATCGGCGTCAACCTGGCGGTTGCTGATTACCGCGGCTACGGGGCAAGCGGCGGCCGGCCGACATTTACTGCCCTGGTAAAAGACGCCCATCGCCTTTTCGCGGCAGTGAAAGAAGAACTTTCCCAAAGAAGTTTTCAAGGGGATTTATGGGTCATGGGCAGGTCCATGGGCAGTATTCCCGCCCTTGAACTCGCCTGCCATTACCCGGAGCAGATTCGCGGATTAATCATTGAAAGCGGGTTTGCCAGCGTGACCCGGCTGATCAAACATCTGGGCCTTCCTTACCGGGGAATCGATCTGGAGCCGATCGAAAAAGAACGCCTGGCGATGATCCGGAAAATTTCTCTGCGTTCCTTAATCATCCACGGAGAATTTGACAATCTCATCCCCCTGCAGGAAGCCCGGGATTTATTCGACTACCTGGGTGCGGCGGAAAAAGAGTTGATCATTATTCCCGGAGCTAATCACAACAGCGTGATGTTTCTGGGCATGACCCAATATTTGGCAGCGATTCAGAAATTTCTCAAGACTTAAGACTCCCTTAGCCAATGAGCATTGACAAGACTCAATACATTGACTAACCTATTTAACATAGAACTGAAGCTTATTAGCGAACCGCCAAAAATTATTTAAGCGGAAAGAGGAGGGTTCCCCATGGTAACCGAATTGGCTAAAGGCGTTTACTGGGTAGGAGTAGTGGATTGGGATCTGAGACATTTTCACGGCCATGAACTATCCACTCATCGGGGGTCAACTTATAATTCATACCTGATCGTCGATGACCAGATCGTTCTCGTTGACACGGTCTGGGGACCCTTCCACAATCGGCTTATCGAAAACATCCGGGAAATCGTCGATCCAGCCAAGATCGATATTGTGGTTGCCAACCACTCCGAAACGGACCATTCCGGTGGTCTTCCGGCGGTCATGGGCCACATTCCCAACGCAACGGTCGTAGTCTCCAGCAAGGGCGAAGAAAGTGTCGAAGGACACTACCACCAGCCCTGGAAATTCAAAAAGGTGAAAACAGGGGAAAAGATCAACATCGGCAAAAATGACCTGGTCTTTGTTGAAGCCCCAATGCTTCACTGGCCGGATAGCATGTTCACCTATCTCACCGGCAAGAATATCCTCATGCCCAATGACGCTTTTGGACAGCATTACGCCACCGCCTTTCGCTTCAATGATCAGGTCAACCAGGAAGAGCTATTCGAAGAAGCTCTCAAGTATTACGCCAACATCCTTACCCCTTTCAGCACCCTGGTCCTGAAAAAGATCGAGGAGGTTTTAACCCTTAAGCTTCCGGTGGAAATCATTGCTCCAAGCCACGGGGTCATCTGGCGCAAAGATCCCCTCCAGATCGTGAAAAAGTACCAGGAATGGGCCGCTCAGGTTCCGCAAAAGTCTGCGGTCATCCTGTATGACACCATGTGGGAGGGAACTCGGCGGATGGCCGAAGCAATCGGGGATGGTCTGGCTGCGGAAGGAATTCCTTTCCAATTGTTTCACATGGCCGTCTCGGACCGGAATGATGTAGTAGCGGAAATCTTTAAGGCCAAGGCCATTATCATCGGTTCGCCCACTTTAAACCAGGGCATTCTGGCAACCCTCGCTCCCATTCTGGAAGACATCAGGGGCCTAAAATTTCAGAACAAGATTGGCGCCGCTTTCGGAACCTATGGCTGGAGCGGGGAGTCTGTAAAATTAATCGAAGAACACTTCAGCCGCTGTAAGATCCCGGTGGTTGCTCCAGGAGTGCGGGCCAAATGGCAACCAAAACCGGCAGACCTGGCCGAGTGTGCTAAACTGGGCCGCACCGTTGCCGGGGCCGTGAAGGCGGCGTAGTTTTATTCGTTCGGGACGCAGATTTTCGCAGATAAACGCAGATAATTATCTTTTAAAGATTCTAAGCTTTTTCCGCGAACCCTTCCCCTAACCCCCCTTTTTTAAAGGGGGGATGGGGGAGATTTTATGGGTCATGCTGGATTACTCTTAATGATAATGACAACTTTCTGTTGCCATTCACTATAACTTGGTGACTCATCCATCAATAAAGAGGAGAGAAAATTTATGATTCACGTAATTGCCACTATCGAGCTGGTTGAAGGAAAACGAGATGCTTTTTTAAATAGAGTTCATCAACTTGTGCCTAAGGTACAGGCCGAAACAGGTTGCCTTGAATATGGACCGGCCGTGGATGTTCCCACGGGCATTAAAGTCCAAATACCGGTGCGTGAAAATGTGGTTACCATCGTAGAAAAGTGGGCCGATCTAAAAGCTCTGGAAGCGCACCTCAGCGCGCCTCATATGCTGGAATACAGGGGAGAAGTAAAGAGCATGGTGGTGGGCACCAAACTTCAGGTCCTCCAGCCGGCCTGAAGGGGCCTTGAATTTTTAAGGTCGCCTTCCTATCCCTCCTCTTTCCCGAAGGTGTCTTGCAAATACGCATCCCACTCCATGGGGAGCAGATACTTTTTTTTGCTGTTGCATTCTTTGCAGACAGCGGCCACATTCCCTTTTGCCGTCTTGCCGCCCCTGATGAGCGGAACGATGTGGTCCATGGTCAACTCCGCAGGCGGGAAATGGCGCCGGCAATAATGGCATAGTCCCCTGGCCAGGCGCTGGTTCCACCAGCGGGTCTTGCGCAGGGCCTTGGCCTTTTCCCGCTCCTTTTTAATTTCCTCGGCGCCAAATTGGATGATGAAGGTGTCCTTCATTTTCCGCAATTCATTAAGAAATTGGTGCTGTTGTTTTTATTATAATATTTTCAGACAATTTCCTTCCGAAAGTTCCCCATTACGGTTTTTTATCATCAATGATCTTTATCTTCATCTCAATCCTGTCATTGGGATTGTCACGTTTATCCCTCGGTTGGCTGACGATCTTGTCGGCCACCTCCATTCCGGAAACAACCTCCCCGAAGACCGTATATTGCTTATTCAGAAACGGAGCATCGGCTACACAGATGAAAAACTGCGAGCCGGCGCTGTCGGGATCGGCTGCCCGGGCCATGGAAAGAATTCCTCTTTTGTGCGGTTTTTCATTGAATTCGGCCTTAATGGTGTGGCCGGGCCCGCCCATTCCATGCTTTGAGCGGTCGGGATTTTTAGTGTTGGGGTCTCCCTCCTGGATCATAAACCCGGGGATCACCCGGTGGAAAATCGTTCCGTCATAAAATCCCTTTTTGGCCTGATCTATAAAATTGCTCACATGATTCGGGGCCACATCGGGGAATAATTTTAGAGTGACGTTTCCATGCTTCGTTTCGATTACCACGCTTGTTTCTGACATTTTCTTGATCTCCTCCGGGGTGAATTTTTTATCTTTCATTTCGGCAAAGCTATTGGTTACGAACAAAAGTGCCCAAATCAGTGCGATTGTAATCTTAAATAATCTCATCACACCCTCCCAAGGTATTTTTTAAATTAGCCACAGAGGACACAGAGATCACAGAGTTTTAAACCAATGATTAAGAAAAAGTAAAGAATAAGTGTTAAAAGTCTAAAGTGATCCGCCTAAGGTGGACTAAAGTTGAAAAAGGGAATTTCCTATACAATTCAATTATTGCTCATTTTCTTAATAAAAGGTAGATGCAATATACAAGGATAGATAATTTTTATTGCTCGCCTTTAAAAGCCATACTCACCATCGTATCCGCCAGCACCTGGGCACCTATGGCAGCGTCTTTGAATCGAATGTCTTCATCCGGGCAATGGCTTTTCCCTGCCAGGCAGGGGATAAAAATAATTCCCGTGGGAATGTTCTGGGTCGGAAAAGTCATGGCATCGTGGCCGGCGCCGCTCCACATCCGCTGAAAAGGAACTCCCCGCTGGCGGCAGGAAAGTTCGATGGCCTCCATGATTCCCGGATCCATCCTCACCCCTCCTTTGGTAAGGATGGTCTCCATCCGGGCGTTGCCCGTGGAATAGACGATTTCTTGGATGGTATTTTTAACCGCTTCAAGGGTTGTCTTCTTGATGGAACGAAGATCAAGGGCCATTTCCACCTCGCCGGGAATGATATTGATTACACCAGGATGAACCTGAAATTCTCCGATTGTACCTACGATTTCAGGCCCGGCAGACCGGACTGCTGCGTTTACGGCCGTTATGATACCGGCTGCCTTTACCAGAGCATCATCGCGAAGGTGCATGGGCGTTGTCCCGGCGTGTCCCGTTTTACCTTCAACGCGGATTAGATACCGCCCGAGATGAACGATCCCTTCTACGATCCCGATGGGAATGCCCATCGACTCCAGCACTGGTCCCTGCTCAATGTGTACTTCCAGAAAGGCGCGAAATTCTGAAGGAGAACGGGCTGCCTGGCTTATTTTTTCTACATCCTTCCCCATCCGATTTAAATCCTGGGCCAGAGTGGGTATGTCGGTCCCTCTGGATCTTTCCATTTCTCCCTCTTGCAATAAATTGAACATCGCCCGGCTGCCGAAAGTCCCGGCGAAATGGCTCCCTTCCTCATCGGTAAAAACTATCAGTTCCAGAGGGCAAGGAATCAGCGGCCCACTTTCCCGAATGGCCCGCAGGGCCTCGAGGCCGGCGCAAATTCCCAGCGCCCCGTCGAATCTTCCTCCTTGAGCAACGCTGTCGATGTGCGATCCTGTGGCGATACAGGGTCTATCCTTCGGGCTAACTGCCGGGTTCATCCTGCCAATGATGTTAGCGGCAGCATCCTCATGAACTTCAAGCCCTGCCTCCCGCATTCGTTCCTTAAACCACTGCCGCGCCGCCAGGTCGGCATCGCTTAAGGCCGTGCGCATTATTCCTCTGCCCGGGGCTTCCCCGAAACGGGCCAGGTCTAAAAGATCCTGGCGTAACCGGTCTTCCTGTACCTGAACTGTTGAAATACCCATCATCCCTCTAAGGCCGCGATGAATTGCCCACCGCCCGGCTTGGCTGTTATTTTTTTCCCATCGTAGATGACTTGACCTCTCAGGATCGTTTTAACTACCTTGCCTTGAACAGTGATTCCTTCATATGGTGTCCATTGCGCCGACGAGCGCATATCGCTGCCCTTAATTGTCCAGCAGATGGTAGGGTCGAGAATAGCAAAGTCGGCATCTGCTCCCAGAGCAATATGCCCTTTGCGCGGATAAAGTTTAAATCGTCTGGCTGGCTGTTCGCAAAGAACTCGGGCCAGTTGAGCAGGAGAAAACCCCCTGTGGACAACCCCTTCACTGAACATTAAAGGGAAGATAGTTTCAACCCCCGGAGCGCCAGAGGCGTTGGCAAATATATCAGGATCCTGTTTCCATTCTATCGGCCAGGGAGCGTGGTCGGAGGCGACCATGTCAATAAGTCCGCCTTTTAACATCTCCCACATCTCTTCCACGGCATCCGGCGCTCGAAGCGGCGGGTTGATCTTGACCAATGCTTTCAGCCTGTCCATATCTTCTTCGTTGAAAAGGAGATAATGGGGGCAGGTTTCCGCTGTGACATCTACTCCCTCTTCCCGGAAGCGCCGGAGCCAATGAACCGAACGCGGATGGCTCACGTGGTAAAGATGAAGGCGGACGCCAGTCCAGTGGGCCAATTCCAGAAGCTTCAAAATCGCCGTTGTCTCGCTTATCACTGGCCGGGTTTGGCAATGGGCCTTGGGATAATTTTTTCCTTCCAGACGGTATTTGCGGATCAGGTGAAAGATGATGTCGTCATTCTCCGCGTGAAATCCCACCGGAACCCGGCAAGCGGCGATGGCCGGCAATATATCCCATAAATTTCCGTCGGCAATTCGGGGAAACCGCTCCGCATCTGTCTCGAATAAAGAGAGTTTAAACCCGCAGGCTCCTAATTCCACCAGAGGAAAAATAACACTCAGGGGGCCTTCTTTTTTTAAAGTAGCCAGAAGGGCGACATCTACCATGGCCTCGTGTCGGATCCGCTCAATCTTTTTCCGGAAAGCTTCGGGAGAAGTGGTTGGGGAACCGGCATCGTAGGGCATTTCGATGAAGGTTGTGACTCCTCCAGCGGCCGCGGCCGGAGTTGAACCTAAAAAACCCTCCACGCCAGGGATGCTGAAGGAATGAACATGCGCATCCACAATGCCGGGAAAGACAAGAAGTCCGCTGGCATCGATCGTCGCTTTGGCCAAAGGGTTTTCTTGGGGGCCATACAAACCCACAATCACCCCGTCTTTGACCCCCACGCCCGAGTCATCGGCCACCCCGCTTTCCAGCACGAGATCCCCTTTAATTAAAAGATCCAGAATATTATGATCCATAACTCCTCTCCTAACAGGAGAGTATAAGATTTAAGCAAGCCATTGGCTCAAGCCAAAGAAAGTATCTTCCTTGTTTCTTCGACAGAGGCAATTTCTTTATTCAGGCTCCTGATGATGCCTGCCGTGTGGACAACCAACTCTGCGTTACTCTTGGCCAACTGACCTTTTTTAATATACAGGTTATCTTCGAATCCCACGCGGACATGGCCGCCCAGTAATACTCCCATGGCCACCATAGGAATCTGCGATGCCCCAACTCCGAAGATGGACCAGGTAACTCCGGGAGGAAGGCTTTCGGAAAGATGCACGGCGTCTTTGGCCGTTGCCGGCACACCCATCCTCGTGCCCATGCACAACTGGAAATGGGCGTTTTTTTCGAGCAGTCCTAACTTCATCAAGCGGTTGGCAATCTGGATATGCCCGATGTCGAAAATTTCCACTTCAGGCTTGACGCCGCTTTGCTTGATCAGTTCGGCCATCTTATCAATCACTACCTCGGCATTCACAAACACTCCAAAGCCGGCATTGGAACTGCCGACATCCAGGGAACACATTTCGGGTTTAAGCAAAAGGACATGTTCGACCCGCTTCTCCGGGCTGGACATGAAGGATTGTTCCAGCCGGGGTTGGTTATCCGGGCCTATGGTGAGCTGCCCCCCCGGCCCTGTGGTCAGGTTTATAATCATGTTGCATTTAGCCCGCAGCCGCTCCACCGCCTCGGCGTAGTGTTCAAAAGCCATGGAGCGTTTTCCCGTCTTGGGGTCCCGCACATGGATGTGGACGATGGCCGCTCCTTCGTTATAGCATTCGTAAGCGGCGTTGGCGATTTCCTCGGGAGTAATGGGTAAATTGGGATTCTGCTCCCGGGTGGGCATGGAACCAGTTACGGCAACGGTGATGATGACTTTATTCATTTCTCAGACTCCTTTTCCATTGCGGATGGGCATATCTTATTAAATTAAAATTAGCCACAGAGGGCACAGAGATCACAGAGTTTTAAACCAATGATTAAGAAAAAGTAAAGAATAAGTGTTAAACGTCTAAAGTGATCCGCCTGAGGCGGACTAAAGTTGAAAAAAGGAATTTCCTATACAATCCAGCTATTCTGACATTTTCAATTTTTTCTTAAAGGGGGCATGGTTTATTTGAGATCTGGCGCTGAACCGGAGGGTACCAAGAATTAAGCTCCTGGCAACTTAAATTTTCCTCAGGCTATTCCATTTCTTTCACTAACTCGTGAAATATATAGCCAGTCTCCCCGGAAGGAAGTTTTACATTAACCCATTTGCTGGTTTGGCCGATTTTTTCAACCTTCGTTCCTTTCTTTAGGGTAGTGATTATCTTGCCCTTCGGGTCTGCTTCTGTTCTCACATTGGCATTCTTTAATGTGATCACGAAAATTTCTGGTGGCGCAGGAGGGAGAACAGGTTTTGCTTCCTCTTTTTTTGTTTCGGCGGGCGGCGGGGTTAAGGTGGCCGGTGGCTTGGCTTCTTGGGGAGCAGAAACAGCAGGAGCAGGTGAAGGAGTTATCGGCGTCTCTAATTTGGGAGGAGCCGGCGCTGCTGTTGGTTGCGCGGGAGGAGCTTCTGTTTTGGCCTTTGGTCCAAGCATTCCGCATGCGGTAATGACCAAAGCAAGCCCAAGAACAACGGTTAGGATCAACCCAATTTTATAATGGCCCATCAAATTGCGCCCTTGCCTGATGCTTAGATTGTTAAACATAATTTTCCCCCCTTGTGACATGAGAATAAAAATTTTTGCTTCCAGGATGAGAAATCACTTTTTCGAAAAGTTAAGAAGAGATAGATTTTATTAACGGATAGGTTAACCGGTGTGAATGCTTTTTGGACCCCATAGCGGCCTGTAGAAATCATGAACGAAACTCCTTCGTCAGCCTATGGGCAAAGCGGTTGGTTGAAAAACATCTGGTGTTCCTTGGGTTGTCTCTTCCTTTCCTTTTTTTTCATATCCCGCTTATTTTGTCAATCAAATATTCATTTTTGCTATTTTTTTAACACCCGACCTTCATTCAACCAGCAGCAGATGATAATTCTTTTTCCCGCTGCGCAGGAGAATGGCCCGTCCGGAGAGAACCTGATTTAGCCCCAATTTCGCCTCTTCTCCCCGCCAGGGAGCATTATTTACATAAGCCCCTCCCTGGCCGATCAGATCGCGAGCCGCCCGTCTTGATTTGGCCAGTTTAGCCTCGACGAGAATATCCACGGGGGAGATTCCTTCATGCAAACGATCCTTTGATATCTTTGTGGCCGGGACCTCTGCCGACAGAGCATCAAAAACTTCCTGGGAAACCTCCCGCACCTCGTCGCCAAAAAGAATTTCCGATGCTTCACACACGGCATGAGCCGTTTGTTCTCCGTGGACCATTCTGGTGAACTCGAAGGCCAAAGCGCGATGGGGCTCCCGTTTTCCTGGATCTGCCTTCAGGGTCTCTTCCAGTTTGCTGATTTCATCCAGATCGAGGAAGGTGAACAGCTTGAGGAACTTGATTACATCGCGGTCATCCGTATTGACCCAGTACTGGTACATGCGGTAAGGGGAGGTCATCCCCGGATCCAGCCAGATCATTTCGCTGCCCTGAGCCCCTTCCGTTTTGCCGATCTTAACCCCCGAAGCTGTAGTAAGCAGCGGGAAAGTAATTCCGTGAGCGCTTCCTCCCCTCATCCGCCGGATAAGGTCAATTCCCGCGGTAATGTTTCCCCATTGATCTTTTCCCCCCGCCTGAATCGAGCAGCCCTGGTGATCGTACAGGTGGAAAAAATCATAGGCCTGGAGAAGCATGTAAGTAAATTCGGTGAAGGAAATTCCCTGGCCGCGCTCTTCCAGGCGCCAGCGCACGGACTCTTTGGCAACCATGGCATTGATCGAAAAATGCTTGCCAATATCCCGCAAAAAATCGACGAGCTTAAGAGGCAACAGCCAATCGGCGTTATTGAGCATGAGGGCCCCGTGAGGGCCTTCGAAGCTGAAGAATTTGGACAATTGGACCTGCAATCTCCGGGAATTCTCTATCACATCTTCCTTGGAAAGGAGCTGGCGCTCTACGGTCCTGCCGCTGGGGTCGCCGATCATCCCGGTTCCCCCGCCGATGAGAACGATGGGGACGTGGCCCATCCTTTGGAAGTGAGCCAGGCCCATCACCGGGATTACATGCCCCAGGTGAAGGGACCGGGCCGTGGGATCGAAGCCCACGTAGCATTTCATGGTCCCGGTGGCGGCAGCCTCCCTCAGGCCTGTGTCAGTGATTTGTTCGATAAATCCTCTTTCCTCTAAAACATCTACGATGGTCTTTTGCAAAATGATCTCCTTATTAATCCGCTGGGCGCATAGCGCTAAGCGTCTTAATTCACTTTTTAATGCAGCATTCCGAACTCCGCATTCCGCATTTAATAAGCCCTATATCTTTCTCTAAGAACTGACTTTAATATTTTCCCAGTCCCCCCTTTGGGGAACTCGGAAAGAATTCGAACCTCCCTTGGTGCTTTGAAGTGGGCCATGTTTGCCCGGGCATACTGGATGATTTCTTCGGGTGTAACCTGATAGCTCTCCCGTAATACCACCAGGGCCAGGGGGATCTCTCCCCATTTTTCATCATTCTTCCCGATTACGGCACACTCCAAAATGGCCGGATGGCCATAGAGAACCTGTTCGATCTCTAAAGAGGAAATATTTTCTCCTCCGCTGATTATGATGTCCTTCTTCCGGTCTTTGACAATCAACTGCCCATCCGCCTCAAGGGCGCAGAGATCGCCAGTATGATACCAGCCCCCTTCCAGGGTTTTGGCTGTCTCTTCTAACTGGTTGTAATACCCCTTCATCACCATGTCGCCGCGAACCAGAAGCTCCCCGACACTTTTCCCGTCCCAGGGAAGATCCCTTCCCTCCGCATCCACCAGGCGAAACTCCACTCCCGGCAAAGGCCGGCCCCAGGTATCATGCCGCCGGCGTCGATACTCCTCCGGGTCCAAATCTTCCGACAATTCCGGAAGTACAATCAGGGGGCAGGTTTCGGTCATCCCAAAGCCCGTATGGGCGATGCACCCAAACGCTTCCTCCACACGCGCGGCCATGCCCCGGGGAGGCGGCGCTCCCCCAATCAGGATTTCCTTCACGCTCGATAGATCAAATAATTTAAAATTGGGAACGGCAAGCATGGCATTCACCATGGTGGGAATCACATACGAACGGTTAACCCTCTCTTTTTCCATTAGCTCCAGGGTTTTTACCGGATCAAACTTCTTGACCAGCACATGCTTCCCCCCTTTGGCCAGAAGATAATGCGGCGTACCCCAGCCGTTTACATGGAATAGCGGAATCAGGTGGATTTGCACGTCTGTTTCCCGCACCGTCATCGTGGACATGGCGCAAAGGGCATGCAAATAAAGGTTCCGGTGAGTCAGCATGACTCCTTTGGGTTTCCCGGTTGTCCCGCTGGTGTAAAATATTTCCGCTGTGTCATCTTCCTCAAATGGATAGGAGCCCAGCGGGTAAGACCGCCCATCCGCAGCTCCCGCTACCATCTCTTCATAACTTCCATTGATCCATTCCGGCATTCCGCTTTCTTTTTCCAGAATGATATAATTCTGCACTGAAGGAATCTTCTCCCGAATCGACTGGATGACCGGAATAAAATCCTTGTCCAGAAACAAAATCCTCGGGGTTGATTCGTTGATGATATACTCGAAATCTTTGGCTGCCAGACGAATGTTCAGCGGCTCCAGGATTGCGCCGTTGATGATGGGAGAATAAAATAATTCCAGCAAACGATGGCAATTGTAACCCAAATAGGCTACCCGTTCGCCTTTTTGAACGCCTATCCCGGTCAAAGCATTGCTCATCCGGCGTACGCGCCGGCAAAATTCCCCGTAGGTAAATCTTTTACCCTCGCAGACTACTCCTTCTTTATGGGTAAATATTTTTTCAGCATATTCAAAGAAACGGATGGGGGTTAAAGGAATAACCATCCTCCAAACCTCCTCAGGTTTTAAAATTTCGGATTTCGGATTTCAGATTGCGGATTGTAAATCATTAACCAATTATCCTCAAAATCAGGCGACAAATCAAGGGAATTTAGGATACGCATTCCACATTTCAATTAAAACCTTTGAGGAAATATTCAAAATATGATAGGAGAAGATATTCTTCCAAAATGGAATCATCTGTGAATCCAATTTTTAAAATAATATCGGCTTTCGCCATTTTTCTTTTGTTTATTCTTCTGCCTCCTTTTGTAGGCCTTTCCCCTCAGGGCCAAAGAGTCATCGCTGTTGTCCTGTTAGCCATCGTCCTCTGGGCTACGGAAGCTCTCCCCCTGGGAATCAGTTCTCTTCTTGTTCTTATTCTCCTGGGAGTCACCAAAAGCGTGCCTTCGGCGAATGACCTTTTTCATGGTTTTCGTTCTCCCATTCTTTATTTTCTCGTGGGGGTCATGGCCATGG
>JASEHN010000629.1 GCA_030018715.1 Thermodesulfobacteriota bacterium
AAAGCGAATTCCGTGGTGGCGGTTTTGCCCAAAACGATGGCTCCGGCTCCTTTTAGACGGGCTACGACTGTGGCGTCGTAGTTCGGGATGAAATTTTCAAAAATTTTTGAACCCCCGGTGGTTTTCATCCCGGAGGTATAAAAAATGTCCTTAACCCCGATGGGAATGCCGTGAAGAGGACCGCGGATTTTACCTTTGAGGATTTCCTCCTGGCAGCGGCGGGCTTCTTGGAAGAGGCGCTGGCGATCGATCGTTACCCAGGCCTGCAAAGAAGGTTCCAATAAATCGATCCGCTTCAGGAGCGATTCCATCAAAATGACTGGAGATAATTTGCGCCGCTGAATCTGGCGGATCATTTCGGCAACGGTTAACATACAGAGGTCGGTCATTTTTCTCTCCATTTCCTTGTCCCCTCATTCTCCCCTCTCCCCCATAATGGGGGAGAGGGATGGGGTGAGGGGGGAGGGTTTAATGCGTTCTTCTCAGGAGAAAAAAGGCTGGCTCTTCTTCAAGGGCGATTTCGTATGCGGATATAGAGGCGAGGGATTTGGCGATTTCCTGGATGGCCGGGTTTAGGGATTGAGCCTTCTCCTCGCCGAACCTTTGCCCGGCTGATCCAATTAGGATCTCGGCATATTTTTCTTTGGTCATGGCTGTTGGCATAGGATGTCCTTTCTTGTAAGGTTCCGAAATTAAGGCCCGGTTTGGGGGAGGGGATACCTTCCGTGCTCCACAGCAGCGGAGAAAAGAGCCACAATTTTCTCCGGTGAAACATCGGGTTGGATGCTGTGGCAGGAGGTGAAAAGGTAGCCACCGCCCGGACCGAGAATTCCGATCATGCGGCGCACCTCCTCCCTGACCTGTTCCGGGGTGGCCCGGGGAAGAAATCTCTGGGTGTCAATCCCCCCATGGAAAGAGAGGGAAGAACCGTATTTTTGTTTGAGGCGAACCGGATCCATATCCCGGGCGCTGATCTGAACCGGATTCAGAACATCCACCCCGAGTTCTACATAATCGTCCAGAAGGGCATAGACAGACCCACAGGTGTGGACGCAAAGCTTGGCCGCTGTATAATCTTTTATAACTTTGAATAGGCGGCGATGGCAGGGCTTGATAAATTTTCTGTATAGCTGGGGAGAAATCAACGGTCCATCCTGCCCGCTCAGGTCTTCGTAATAGATGACCATCTGGATAAATTCTCCGACGGCCTGCAGGTAGTTCCGGTAAACGGCAACGTAGTAATCGGTCAAACGCTGGCAGAGAGCCTCGGCAAAGTCCGGGTGGATGAGCATGTCCAAGAAGATGTTTTCCATACCCCGGAGATGCCAGGCCATGTCGAAGACGCCCACCCCGGTGGTCCCGTCGGCTACGAGAGCATAATCTGTGCGTTCAAAAAGCCGCTTGGCTTTTTCCCGCAGCCCTTCGAAACGGCTGGGTTCATCAGGATCCGGCCAGGGGAATTTCTTTATTTCCTCCATCGCAGCCGTTTTCATCGGGTAGGAACTGGGAAAGGTGTAGAAAGATCCCGGCGCTTTATACCAGGGGACTCCCCATTCATCCACGACGGTGTGGGGGTCAAGGCGTATTCTCTCCCAGGTTTTGGAGACATTCATCCTCAAGTAAACTGTATCCGCGTTTAAGGCCCTTAGAATTTCTTCGTCGGGCACGATATGTTCGTCGGCAAAGTGCCTGATCTTTTTGTTAAGGGCCAGGCCCATATAATTTTTCAGGCGGTCGTAGGCATCCACCGTGCGGATGGTGGAGGCAATCGAGCCCAGGTCAATGGGGACCCGGTCAGGTTCCTGATGGTTGAGGGCCAGAATGAATCTTTGTCGAGAAGTGAGTTTTTCCATTGCTATTTCTCCGTTATTGCCTCCCGGGGAAGAATGGTTTTATTATCAATAGCCATCTCAGTGAACTTTATCCATTGTTGGACTCTTTTCAAGAAAATTTCCTTTTAACCTGCCCGATCCTACTAACTTTCAAAGCGTCTGTCAACAAATCCTTCGCGCGCCCATCGTATCTTGACTTTTCATGAAAGTTCAGCCATAAAATAACATTCGCCCGCATCGGGCTTGCGACCCTTAAATCTTTAAAGTATCCTCTTCACGGAAATCAACTGGATTGTAGAGGAAAATTCTTTTTAGACACGGATTCACCCTGTTAGATGTTTACTATCTAACAGGGTAAACACAGATTATCAGGATAAAATAGAGGCTCTTGCAAAAGTCCGCAATTTACCCTTCGACATGCTCAGGGTGAACGGGC
>JASEHN010000630.1 GCA_030018715.1 Thermodesulfobacteriota bacterium
TTCATTAAAACTTTGATCAACTAATTTGGAGATGAACAAAAAAAATAACTTTCTACTAAAGAGAGGAGATTCCCATGGGAAAGGTTGTGAAAGCCGCGGCAGTTCAGGCCTCGCCAGTCTTTATGGATAAAAAACGCAGTGTGGAAAAATATTGCTGGTACATCGAAGAGGCCGGCAAGGAAAAGGCTGATTTAATCGTTACCCCGGAGACAGGCATTCCCGCCTATCCTTATTGGCGGGGAAGCTTTGGATACACCAACCCGGAGAAGGCCAAAGACTGGAGGGATACGGTCATTGCCTTCTATGAAAATTCCCTGAAAATTCCCAGCCCGGAGACCGATCAGTTGTGCAAGGCTGCCAAACAGGCTAATGCCTATTGCGTGATTGGCATCAATGAACAGGATGATCGGATCGGCAGCCAGACTTTGTTTAACACCCAGCTCTTTATCAGCAGAAACGGCGAAATTTTAGGCCGGCACCGAAAAACCATGCCCACTCATCAGGAAAGGTTTTTCTGGGGGATGGGAGATGCCCGGGATATAAAGGTCTTTGATACCGACATCGGCCGTCTGGGCGGTTTGATTTGCTACGAAAACCACATGATCCTGATGCGTGCGGCCATGGCCATCAAAGGAGAAGAGATCCATGCCTGTTGTTGGCCCGGGTACTGGACCTTTAATAACGAAGCGAAGGTCAGAGACATGAGCGGAAAAATTGGCCCTTTGCATACCTGCGACCAGGACTGTTGCATCCGGGAATACGCCTTTGAGACCCAGACTTTTGTCGTCAGCTCTGGCCTTTACCTTCCTGCCACCCAAGTCCCGGACAGTTTCCCTTTCAAGCATACCTCCAATTTCAACTGGGCCATGGGCGGGAGCTGTATCGCCGGGCCTTTTGGGACTTATCTTGCCGAACCTGTTTTCAATAAAGAAACCATCGTCTATGCTGAAATGGATATGGATGACCGGCTCATAGCCAAAAATGTCTTTGATTGTATGGGCCATTACACCCGCTGGGATCTGGTTTCTCTAAACATCCGGGAAGAAGGCTGGGAACCTGTTAAAGAATCTGGGGATAGGCCGGTTCAGCCCAGAATCTCGCCGGAAAAACTGGAAAAGGTGGCTCAAAAATTCAAACTAAGCCCGGACAAGCTTGCAGCCATTCTCCGGGAACTTGAAAGCCTTTAATCAGAGGAGAAGAACAAATTGAACACGACGGATTTGGGTTTTATGCCGGCCACGGAGTTGGCGGCTGCGGTAAAGAAAAAAGCCTTATCTCCTGTAGAAATTGTAGAAACTCTTCTGGCCCGCATTGACAAAATCAACCCCAAGGTCAACGCCTACTGCACCGTAGTCCCGGAATTGGCCCGGGATGCGGCCAGAAAAGCTGAAGCAGAAGTCTTGCGGGGAGGAGAGATCGGCCCCTTACACGGCGTGCCTGTGTCCGTAAAAGATCTCACTCTCACAGAAGGAATTAGAACCACTTTTGGTTCGAAGATTTTTGAGCATTACATTCCTGAAGAGGACGCTTTGATCGTTAAGCGCCTGAAGGCTGCCGGGGCCATTGTTCTCGGGAAAACCAACACCCCCGAGTTTGGGGCAGGAGCCAATACATACAATAACGTCTTCGGAGCCACGCGCAACCCCTGGAAGCTAAGCCACACGTGCGGGGGTTCGAGCGGAGGAGCGGCCGTGGCTCTGGCCTGCGGCCTCGGCCCTTTGGCCACGGGAAGTGATCTGGGGGGCTCGCTCAGAATCCCAGCTTCGTTCTGCGGCGTGGTAGGGTTTCGAACTTCTCCAGGGTTGGTTCCGGTATTTCCCAGCTTTCTTAGCTGGGATAACCTGGCCGTTGAGGGACCGATGGCCCGCACCGTAAAAGATACGGCGCTCATGCTCTCGGCGCTCGCCGGTTCAGACGACAGAGCGCCCATCTCTTTTCCCGTAGATACACAAGCATTCCTCTCGGCCGTTGAGCGCCCGGAAATTCGAGGACTGCGGGTCGCCTGGAGTCCGGACCTGCGGCTGAGTCCTGTGGAACAAGAGATCCGCTCCGTGGCTGCTGCTGCCGCCCGGCGCTTCACGGAGCTGGGATGCACCATCGAGCAGGATGAGCCGGACTTCGGTAGGGTTCGTGAAGTCATTCAGGTGACCCGCGCCCTGCGCATGGTCGCCCTTCACGCGGACAAACTTAAAAATTGGCGGGAGAAGATGAATCCCAACCTGGTCTGGAACATTGAGCAGGGCTTTTCATTGACCCCGC
>JASEHN010000044.1:0-1790 GCA_030018715.1 Thermodesulfobacteriota bacterium
GAGAGTCAGGACACGGCCCGGACGGGAGGGGGAATCTCTCGGGAGCACAAGGCAGAAATTCTTTCATGGGTAAGGGCGGGGCTTCCGCCGAGGATGCCCTGCCCTCCTTCGATCCCGCCTTTTCTTTACGGAAGAAAAGTACGGGCTATGGTCCAATCTTTTTCCCGCCGGTGCTCCCTCTTTCATCCCCCTCCCGTCCGGGCTTCGTCTATCACTGTGAATTCATCAATTTATTCAAAAGTGATGATCTCGTAAAAAGTCGTCACTCCGGTGAAAACCGGAGTCCAGGGTATTTATAAGCATTTGAAAATACTGTCCGCCTGAGGCGGACGGCTTCCGCCGGAAGCAGGAAACTTTATTCATGCTTTCCTGGGAAGAGGAAAGCCCAAGCAGGATTGTATCGCTTTTGTCAATAGCCTTCCGGATATTAAAAATAAAACTCGTTTGATCGTGGGCGATGCTTTATTCGGTATTTATCAACGCGGGCCGGATGGCAGTCCGCAATTTACCTATAACGGCTTGATTGTGGGAACCGATCCCGTGGCTACCGACCACCAGGCGCGCTTGATCATTGATGAAGAAAGAGACAAGAACGGCAAACCTCCTACAAACCCCTCCCATATCGAGGAAGCTGCTCGTTTAGGGCTGGGAACCCCTATCAACGAAATAAAAGTGATTCCTGTGCAGAGGAAAAAAGGGAAATGAAAAAGAGAACATCCCGTTTGATCATTACCCTGCTATTTATATTATCCGTGGCGATCTCCTGCGCCGGAAAGATGTTGGAAAAACCTGGTAAAGGTGAGGAACTGACGAATTTCCTTTCGCCGATCCCCCTCCCGCCTGAGCCACAGTAAAGGTTGAAGAATAAATGTGATCGACGGTCAGCTGATTGATCTTTCTTTCAGATCACTCCTTGTTCTTTGAGAGCTGTTACCTGCTCCTCCGAATAACCCAAGAGCCGGGTTAAAATTTCTTCGTTATGTTCTCCCAACATCGGCGGCGGGCTCTGGATGCCGATGGCGCTCTCGGAAAAGGTCGCCGGCGGCCCCACCACTTTTACCTTTCCGTAGGCAGGATGGTCGACCTCTTTCACCAACCCCAGGTGCAACACTTGCGGGTCGTTGAACACCCGGTCAAACGTGTTGATCGGCCCGCAGGGAATCCCGGCTTGATCGAATAAAGGGATCCATTCCTCAACTGTTTTTTCAGCAATCTTGCTGTCGATGATTTCATTTAGGGCCTTACGGTTCTCTATCCGCTTAGAATTGTCAGAAAAACGAGGGTCGTCTTTCAATTCTTCCATTCCCAGAAGATGGCAAAAAGATTTCCACATTCGCTCGTTGACCACCCCGAAGATCAGGTAGTCATCCTTGGCCCGGTGGGCTTCATACGGCACGATGTTGGGGTGGGCGCTGCCCCAGCGCCGGGGGATAATTCCGCCGATTAAATAATTGGACCCGATATTGATCAAGGTGGCCAGTTGCATGGCCAGCAGGTTGATGGAAATCCTCTGGCCTTTTCCGGTGTGTTCACGAAGGAGAAGGGCTGAGGTTACGGCCCCAAAAGCATATATGCCCGTGAGCACGTCGGTAAGGGGCACTCCCACTTTCACCGGCTCTCCTGCAGGCTGGCCGGTGATGGACATGAGACCGCCGATAGCCGAGACAATGACATCTACGCCCGGCTTGTCCCGGTAGGGGCCTTCCGTACCGTACCCGGTCATATCGCAATAGACCAGCCGCGGATTGATTTCCTGCAAGACGTCATAGCCCAGGCCCATCTCTTCCATG
>JASEHN010000044.1:1800-12111 GCA_030018715.1 Thermodesulfobacteriota bacterium
CCATGGTACCCGGGCGATAATTTTCCAGAAGCACATCCGCTGTCTTTACCAGGCTCTTGAATATTTCTATGCCCTGCGAATTTTTCAGGTTCAGAGTAAGGCTTTTTTTGTTCCGGTTAATCGAGATAAAATAGGCGCTCATCTCTTTCACCCAGGGGGGACCCCAGGCTCGGCTCTCGTCGCCGATTTTGGGTTGTTCTACCTTAATTATCTCTGCTCCCAGGTCGCCCAAAATCATCGCGCAATAGGGACCGGCAATGATCCGGGTCAGGTCAAGCACCCGGATTCCTTTGAGAGGAGGCTGACCTCGGGGAATTGTTTCGCCCTTTCCTTCCATTGATTCACCTTCCTTTGCCAGATAAACTCGCTGCCAAGTGATCTGATAGCATATTTCCATTGGCTGATCAAATAAAAAGGTCTCCTTGGCGTTTCCACTTCTATTCTACACCCGACTCCCTGCCTCCAACCCTCTTTTTTGACTTTTTCCTAAGATTGTCCTATACTGCAAAACACTTGGTTGAACCATTCCATCATTGCGGAGGACCTCCTATGCCTCTGATGACCACCAAACCGATGTTTGACCTGGCCTACGATGGCGGCTTTGCCATCGGGGCATTTAACGTCAACAACATGGAGATCACCCAGGGCATTATAGAAGCCTGTGCGGCGGAGCAGAGCCCGCTCATCTTGCAGATCTCCAAAGGCGCCCGCAAGTATGCCAACATGCGTTATCTCAAGCATATTATCGATGCCGCGGTCGAAGATCATCCCGACCTGCCCATCGCCATCCACCTGGACCACGGCGATACGGTAAAATTGGTCGAGACCTGTCTTCGTGACGGGTTCACCAGCGTGATGATCGACGGCTCCCATCACCCCTATGAGGAAAATGTAAAATTGACCGCTGAAGTCGCGAAGATCGCTCATCAGGCCGGTGTCGTCGTCGAGGCCGAACTGGGCATGCTGGGAGGAATCGAAGAACACGTGGTGGGTCTTAAGGCCGAAGAATATGAAAAAAACATCGAGAAGTTCCTGACCGATCCAGAGCAGGCCGGGGACTTCTGGAAACGTACCGGCGTGGACAGCCTGGCCATTGCCATCGGAACCAGCCACGGAGCCTACAAATTCAAGCGTGAGGCCAAGCTGGCCATGGACCGCATCGAACAGATCATGAAGAACTGCCCCGGCCTGCCGCTGGTCATGCACGGCTCTTCCAGCGTACCCCGGGAGTTCATCGACCTGATCAACAAGTACGGCGGCAGCATGCCGGATGCCATGGGCGTGCCGGAAGAGCAGATCCACAGGGCCGTAAGCAAGTACGGGGTGTGTAAGGTGAACATCGACACAGATTTACGTCTGGCTCTGACGGCCAAGATCCGGGAGGTCTTCGCCACCAAGCCGGCTGAATTCGACCCGCGTAACTACCTCGGCCCAGGCCGCGAAGCCATCATTGGCATGGTCAGAAGAAAACTGCATGTGCTCAAAAGCGCCGGCAAAGCCGAGGCCGTGGTCAGGCAATGGAAGAAACTCGGCGAGCCGCTGCCGATTTTTTATATGAAGTCGTCCCGGGCCTAAGGCAAGGGATTCGCTGATAAACATTTCCTGCCTATGGAATTGTCTAAATAAGTTCTTGGGTGAATGATTTCATCATAATTCCGGCCCTGCCGGATTTGGAGGATACTCATGCCGCCCGTTACAGTGATCGAACATCTCCTTTTACATCAAACAGAGTCTCCCATGGCCACGGGGCGTTTTACCAGACTTCTGAATGAGCTCATCCTATCGGCCAAAATCATTTCCCGCGAGGTGAACAAAGCCGGCCTGGTCGATATTCTGGGATTTACCGGGGAAGTCAACGTCCAGGGTGAAGCAGTGCTCAAGCTGGACGAATTCGCCAACCGGGTGCTCATCCATCGCCTGGAAAGGGCCGGCGTGCTTTGCGCCATGGCCTCGGAAGAAAATGCCGACTTAATCAAGATCCCATCGACCCTCCCCTCCGGCGATTATATTCTGATCTTTGACCCCCTGGATGGTTCTTCCAATGTAGAGGGGAATGTGTCCGTCGGCACAATTTTTTCCATCCATCGGCGCAAGAGCCCGGAAGGGACAAATGTAATTCTGGACGATGTTTTGCAAAAAGGGGCCAACCAGATCGCCGCAGGATATTTTGTCTATGGATCTTCCACCATGATGGTCTATACCACGGGCCGGGGGGTGCATGGATTCACCCTTGATCCCAGTGTGGGAGAATTTTTGCTCTCTCACCCGGACATCAAAATTCCGGAACTCGGAAAAATTTATTCGGTAAATGAATCCTACTGGAATTACTGGGATGAGCCCACCCGCAAGACCGTTTCCTACTTCAAAAGTCCAAATAACGAACGCGGTCAGCCATATAATTTACGTTACATCGGCTCCCTGGTGGCTGATTTTCATAGAAACTTGTTGTCCGGCGGTATCTTTATGTATCCGGCCGATTCCCGGGAGCCGAAAAAAATCCGCGGGAAATTGCGCCTGATGTATGAGGCTGCACCACTGGCCATGATTATAGAGGCAGCCGGGGGATTGGCCACGGACGGAAAAATGCGCATCCTGGACATCGAGCCCCAGGAACTGCACCAGCGAGTTCCCCTCTATATCGGATCCAAAAAGGATGTGCAGAAAGTGATGGAATTCTACCAGACAACTCCATAAATATTACGCTTTGCGCCTTGCGCCTTGCACCTTGCGCCTTGCACCTTTTATGTTTCTCAAGGAGGAAGCATGATCAAAGATTTATTTTCCATCGAGGGAAAAGCTGCTGTAGTAACCGGAGGATCGCGCGGCATCGGGCTGATGATCGCCCGCGGGTTCGTGGAGGGCGGGGCCAAGGTTTACATTTCCACGCGCCTACAAATAAATTCACCGATGAGAACACAGAGAACGCCGAGCTTCATTAAGCGCTTGGCGCCCTGGGTTTAGTTTATTTTTTCCAACTTTGCGGTCTCGGCTTGCTCTGCGGTGAATAATTAACGGATATCATGGTCCAGCTGAATTTCCTGCTTTTAATCTTCCTGATCTTCTTTTTCCTTCGCTCCGGGATCCAGATATTCCTGAACCGCCTGAACACCTCCTACCTTCGGAAACATGGGAATGCCGTCCCCGAAATCTTTAAAGATACCGTTGACCGGGAAAAGCTTAAAAACATTTCCGCTTACTCTATTGATTCAGCTAATTTCGGCATCTGGGCATCTTTGTTCAACCAGGGCTTTTTCTTAATTATCTTACTCTCCGGCTTTTTGCCCTGGCTTGTGCAAAAGATTTTCAGTTACGAATGGGGATTGCTCGTTAGCGGTTTGGTGTTCTTTGGCTCCCTTGCCCTGCTGACGAATCTTCTGCGCCTCCCTTTCAGTCTTTACGACACATTTGTCATCGAAGAGCGCTCTGGATTTAACACCAAGACCTTAAAGTTGTGGATCACTGACCTAATGAAAAGCCTGGTTCTCTCAGCTATACTGGGAGGATTGCTTCTTTTCCTTTTCTTGGCATTACTGACACATGGAGGGAAGAGCTGGTGGTTGTGGGCCTGGGTTTCCGTTGGCATCTTTGAATTATTGATGATGTGGCTTTATCCGGTAGTGATCGCGCCTTTGTTCAATAAATTTGACCCCATCGAAGATAAAGAACTGGAGCAACGAATCAACCTCCTGATGGAAAAGGCGGGACTCCATTCCAGAGGGGTGTTTCGCATGGATGCCAGCAGGCGCAGCAAGCATACCAACGCTTACTTTGCCGGAATCGGGAAGAATAAACGAATCGTGCTTTATGATACGCTTTTAACCTCTCATACCGGCGAAGAAATTCTATCTGTTCTGGCTCATGAGATCGGACACTGGAAGAAAAAACACGTGCTCAAACAGCTCGTTCTTGCCGAAGCTTTGTCCCTGGCGGGTTTTTACGTGCTGGCCAAACTGCTCTCCTGGCCGTTGATTTACCAGACCTTCGGGTTTCCGGAGCCAATCCCCTATGTCGGAATTCTTCTGATCGGGGCGCTCTTCAGTCCTCTGGGATATTTTGCCCAACCACTGGGATCAGCTATCTTAAGGAAGTTTGAACGAGAAGCGGATGATTTTTCACGGGAGTTAAGGCAGACGGCAAAACCGATGGTCAACGCCCTCAAAAGGCTGGCTGTGGACAACCTGGCCAATTTAACTCCCCATCCTATATATGCCTGGTTCTACTATTCGCATCCGCCGCTTGTTGATCGCATCCAGAGGCTCACGATGATTAAATAAAAAAGTTCGGAATCTTCCAAGGTGGCCATGAAAAATCTACCATCTTCCATTACGAGGAGAGAGGAAAAATGGAAAATATCTTTGCTTACATCGATCAGAATCTGAACCGTTTTATTGAGGAACTCTTTGTGCTCCTGCGGCAACCTTCGATCAGCGCCCGCTGGGAAGGGGTGGAAGAGTGCTCCCGCCTTTTGGTAGGCATGATGGAAAAGATCGGAATAAAGACTAAAGTCCTGCCCATGGGCGGAAAGAGGAACCCGCCTTTAATTTACGGCGAGGTGATCCATCCTGAGGCGAAGCGCACCCTGCTGATCTATGGGCATTTTGACGTCCAGCCGCCTGAACCCCTGGAGGCCTGGGATTCCCCTCCTTTCCAGCCAACCATTCGCAATGGAAGGATTTACGGGCGGGGCAGCGCTGATAATAAAGGCCAGTTCTTCGCCCATTTCAAGGCCATTGAATCAGTGCTGAAGGTGAACGGAAAGCTTCCGATTAACGTCAAGTTTCTCCTCGACCCGGAGGAAGAAGTGGGCAGTCCCAGCCTGAATGGATTCTGCCTGGAAAATAAATCTCTCTTCGCCGCGGATATGGCCCTGAACTCGGATGGTCCGATGGACACCTCAGGACGACCCCGGTTGAGTTTCGGAAACCGGGGAGTTCTCTACGTAGAGGTGAAGGCCCGGGGCGCCAACCAGGATCTACATTCCGGAAACTTTGGCGGCCCCATTCCCAACCCGGCCTGGCGCCTAGTTGAATTTTTATCCACCCTGCGCAAACCCGACGGAACCGTGGCCATCGAGGGGTTCTACGATAATATCGTCCCTCCAACCCCTCAAGAGCGGGAGATGATGTCCAAGATTCCTTTCGATGAGACAAAATTCATGGAAAAATACGGGCTGAAAAAGTTTACCCCTCCCGAGGACGTCAGCTACATGGAGAAACTCATGTTCCGGCCTACCCTGAACATCGCCGGGTTCACCTCGGGGTATGGAGGACCTGGGAGCAAAACTGTCCTCCCCTCCCTGGCAACGTTGAAGATGGACATGCGGATGGTAGTCAATCAGGACCCGGAAGACATTTTTCAAAAATTTACAAAGCATATTAAGAAGCACGGGTTTGAAGATCTGGACGTGACCATGGTGCATTACTACTATCCCTCGCGCACTTCTGTTGACCATCCCATGGCCCCGAAGTTTGTGGAGGCTATTCGCCAGGGATTTCAACAGGAGCCTGTTCTGATTCCGGCGGGAGGAGGAAGTTTTCCGGGAGCAGCCATCCGCAATATCTTGAATATTCCCATCCTCTCTGTCCCTTACGGAAACCACGACGAAAACAACCATGCCCCCAACGAGAACATGGCCATCGATTGCTTTAAGAATGGAATCCGGACAACGACAGCACTGTTTTTCCAACTGGCAGGATAATTGCCGAGTGGAGCTTCCCGACCACCTCTTCTGCGGGGGTGCATGAATTTAATAATTTCCCCCATCCCAATGGCCATGGTATAATTTAACTAAAGCCATTTAGGAGGTTTTCGTAATGCTTCAACAAAGAGTGATCATCCAAATGAAAGCCTTAGCCCGTCGAGCGCGATTGGCCAGCGCAAGTGGCCAACCACTGGAATGCAAACTCTCTCCCGAAGAAAGTGCAGCCCTAGCCGAAGCGATTGATGAGGCTTTAGCCGAAGATCAAGCCTGGTTCTGGTCAGAATCATGGCAGGCCGGTGAGCGAGCAAGTGAAGTTGACCTGGTAGCAGGGCGCTATCAGGATTTTGACACGATGGAAGATATGTTACGTGACTTGGGACAGACCTCGTGAAATACCGCCGCACTACTCAGTTTAAAATTGCTTTTGACAAGTTGCCATCTGAGATCAAGGAGAAAGCGTACAAAGCCTTTTTGTTGTTTCAACAAAACCCTCATCATCCGTCCCTATTTGTGAAGCAGATACGCGGATTGCCTGGAGTATGGGAAGGTCGAATCGACATTCGTTATCGTTTCACTTTTCATTATGAAGAAGGCTTTTGTGTCTTCCGCAATATTGGCCCGCATAACATTTTAGAACGTAATCCCTGATTTCGACATTAACAACATTGATGGCCTCGTAAAAAGTCGTCACTCCGGTGAAAACCGGAGTCCAGAGGTTTGATAACTACTTGAAATAACTGTCCGCCTGAGGCGGACGGCTTTCGCCGGAATGACAGAAAAATGCTTTTTCAGACTTTTTACGAGACCATCAATATTTAATTACATGAAAACCAGAGGATAATTGCTCTGCATTTTTAATTTCCAATGTTGTAGGGCACCTATTTAACCGAAAGTTGGATGATGTATCTACCAAGAAATCTGTATCCCGCCAACCCTGGGCGCGGATATTTATGGTGGCGGGCTATCTGCAATACTGATTGCTTCCTGTAAGGGTGAGTTCTGAATTTCAAATCGCAGCAATATCTTTCAAATTGAAATCATGAATATGATCAATAGGGATTTATTCTTGCGGGAAAGGTACCCGGATTTCTTCTCGGGCTGCGTTCGGGTAGATTGATTAATGATGCTCACCAGAAAGGTTTGTTTGCCGGAGCGGGAAGAAGATGTTGATCTGCAATCTTATTTATTATAAGAATAGTTAATGAGGATTGAACTTATCTCGGCAGCTGCGGAAGATAGCGCCCGTCTGACCCCCTTGGCATTAGCCACTCTAGCGGCTCTTACCTCTCCCGATGTCGATGTGGGGTTCTCTGATGACCAGATCCGCCCCATCGACCTCCAGAGCGACTTCCAGAAGGCTGACCTGGTGGCCATTTCCGTGATGTCCAAAACTGCCTATCGGGCTTACGAGATCGCCGACGCTTGCCGGAAAAAGGGAATCAAGGTGGTCTTGGGAGGGATCCACCCAACCATCCTGCCGGAAGATGCTTCGGCCCATGCCGATGCGGTGGTAATAGGAGAGGCGGAGATCCTTTGGCCCCGGGTCCTGGAGGACTTTCAGGCCAACCGCCTGCAGAGGTTTTACCGGCAGGACGGAGTAGTGGATATGAACCACTCTCCGGTCCCCCAGCGAGGGATCTTCAACTCCCGCAACTACATCCCGCTGGATGTGGTGCAAACCACCCGGGGCTGCCCCTACCATTGCGATTTCTGCACGGTGAACTCGGTCTTCGGCAACCATTTTCGGATGCGGGAAATCGATCAAGTCGTGGCCGAGGTACAGGGTTTGACCCGGTGGGGGATTCTCTTCGCCGACGATAACGTGATCGGCAATGTCCCCTATTCCCGGAAGCTATTTACGGCCCCTGGAGCCTTTTAAATTGAAGTGGATCGGTGAGGCTTCCTTGGCCGGTCTGGATAATGAACAGAACCTCAAGATTTTGCAGAAGAGTGGATGCAAGGCCCTTTTCATTGGTTTCGAATCCCTTAACCCTCAGCTGAGGAGCATAGGAAAGCCTCAGAACAATCCGGAGCGCTACGGGGAGGTGATCCGTAAGCTACACGATCACGGGATCATCGCCTATGCGGCCTTCATGTTCGGTTTCGACTTCGACGATCCCTCAGTCCTTGAGCGCACGGTTAAGTTTGCCATCGCCAACAAGATCATCCTGGCTCAGTTTGCCATGTTAACCCCCTACCCCGGAACCCGCCTCTATGCGCGGCTTGAGGCGGAAGGTCGGCTCCTGCGAAATAAATGGTGGCTTCTGCCCAACCAGGAGATTTTGGCGCCTCACTTCCGTCCCCGGCTCATGGAGCCCGAGCAGCTGCGGGAAGGTTGGAAGTGGGCTTGGCGGGAGTTCTACAGCTTCTCTTCCATTTGGAAACGGATAGATTTATGGCCGGCCATCCATCCTTACTTTGCCTACCTGCCCTTCAACCTGCGGCAGCGGCACTTCGCCCGTCACAAGATCTATGCTGAAAACACCCGGCCCAGATCCTGGAGAGTATAACAAACCACCATTCTCTGCTGAAGGTAAAGGTTTTCACCTCGAAGTAAATTCGCTTGAAACCTGGGTCAGGCAACGGTATTAAGGTATCGATTGGTTTAGGCTCATATGGTAGTTATAACGAGGGAATTGACGAGTCTTTCATCAAGAAGAGTGTCCGACATTTTTAAAGGGAGCCGATGACCGTTCGTGAGACAACAATTATATAGAAAGTCTGGTGGAAAACGATTTGGTATTGACAAGAAGAATAGAGGGTATGAGAAGCAATCTGATGAAAAGAGATAATTTATTACCGAATCCTGCCCCTTCGGTATTCGCCAGCCGCTGATCCGCGGAACCGTTAGCATTCATAAAAATTGCTTGCCCACCTTCACTTTTCATTTTCGTTCACGATTTCAGAATGATGGTCAGACCCAGGCCCGGCCGGGAGGGGGAATCTCTCGGGAGCACAAGGCAGTATTTCTATCATGGATAAGGGCGGGGCTTCCGCCCATGATGCCCTGCCTTCCTTCGATCCCGCCTTTTCTTTGCGGAAGAAAAGCACGGGCTATGGTAAATCTTTTTCCCGCCGGTGCTCCCTCTTTCATCCCCCTCCCGTCCGGGCTTCGCCTATCACTTTGAATTATTGAATTTATTCAAAAGTGAAGGTAGGCAAGATAAAAATTGGTCTTGACATTCGGTCTTTATTAAGTACCATATAAAGACCGGAGGTAAGAAAGGATGAATATCACAAATGACATAAAGCCAGTTACCTATTTAAAGTCGAAAGCAGCCGATTTACTTAAACAAATCAACGAAACCCATCGGCCGGTCATAATAACCCAGAATGGAGAACCAAGAGCGGTGCTTCAAGATCCTAAAAGCTATGAGAATATGCGTAAGGCCATTGGCCTATTAAAGCTAATTTCACAGGGCGAAGGAGATATTAGAAACGGCAAGACCAAATCTCAGGAGGATGTGTTCAAAAATATTGAAACCACACTGAAAGAAAAACTAAAATGAGCCGAAGGTATGAGGTTATATGGGCTGGTATTGCGGAGAATGATTTAAGAGAAATTATTGAATATATTGCGACAGACAGCCCAACAAATGCCTTAAAAATATTAAAAAAGATCAAGCAAAAAACATCAAGTCTTTATACCCTTCCTGAAAGAGGCCGCATCGTACCGGAACTTAAAGATCAAGCCATCCTGATATATCGTGAATTAATCGTCCCCCCATGGAGGATTATCTACAGGATATCAGAAATGAAAATTTATGTTTTATCTGTTTTGGATGCAAGGCAGAATGTTGAAGATATCCTGCTGAGAAGAATGATTTATCATGATTAATTTAACCGCTAACCTTGCAGTGCACCAAGCCGCTCGCACTTCCCCCAATCCGCATTTATCTGGGGAACGCCGCGGGAATCCCCCCGTCCACCGGGAGCGTGGCCCCGGTCGTTGGCGTCCCTTCGCTGGCAAAAAAGACAACCGCATTGCCCACATGTTCAGCCGTTACCTGAGCCTTCAGGAGATTTCTCTGGCGGTAATATTCCCGCAGCCCCTGCGGGTCAAGCCCTCTGGATTTCATTCGATCCGCCCCGATGAGCTCCCATAGCTTAGAAGGAACCTCCTCGTCTCCAAAGACCGCATCCGGGTTGACCAGGTTTACCCGCACTCCCCATTCGGCCAGTTCCAAAGCAGCAATCTTGGAAATTTGATGGGCTGCGGCTTTGGAGGCGCTGTAGGCGCCGAAAGCGGCACCGGGGTCGAAGACATTTTTCGAACTGATTACCACAATATTTCCACCGGTCCCCTGCCTTCTAAAAATAGGGATAGAAGCCTTGATGACGTTGAAGGTTCCTTTGAGGTTGACCGAAATAACCTGGTCCAACTTCTCAGGGCTCAGGTCTTCAATTTTGGCCACATGGGCAACCCCGGCATTGGGAATCAGGATATCTATGCCCCCCAATCGGCGACTGATTTCCTGGAAGGCATTTTCCACAGATTTGTAGTCCGTGACGTCGAAAATGATTTTCTCGATTAGGCTTTGGTCATATCTTTGCCCCAGGATGGAATAAACTTTTTGCAAGTGGTTTTCATCGATGTCGGAGATCACCAC
>JASEHN010000631.1 GCA_030018715.1 Thermodesulfobacteriota bacterium
TTGCCCGCCCCATATGCGGAGAAATCAGCGCCTAATGATTCCAATCCCGCCATGGCGGGACCAGGCCCCCGGCCCCTGGAATCCCTTGGCCCTTACAACACACCTTTTTTCGGGCGCTTAGAGCTTCCGGATTCCCAGTTACAAAACTTTCCGTTTACTTGCTCGTGCGGGCGATATCCACCAGGGGGGTTACCCGCTGGTGGAGGTCAAGAACATATTTCATGTATTCTTCGCCCACGAGGGGTTTGACGGCCAATCCTGATTTATCCATCTTATCCAAATGCTCCGGGTCTTTCATAGCCTCTAAGAAGACAGTTTGAATCTTCTTCAGAATGGGCTGGGGAATGTCCCGGGGTCCGAGCACGCCGCGAGAGGAGGAAGAAATGATCTTGGGGAAGCCCAGCTCGGCAGACGTAGGAACATCGGGCATAAACTTAGATCTTTCGGGGTCCATGATGATCAGGACCCGAAGCGGGGTCCCCTTGGCCTTGACGGCAATGTCGCCGATATTGCCAAAGGCCACATCCACCTGGCCCCCCAACACCGCGGCGAACACAGGAGCACCCCCGTCAAAATGGACGATCCGGAATTTCACCTTGGCCGCTTCTTCCATCATCAGGATGGCCAGATGGTCATCGCCGAGAATACCCGTTGTAGCGGCCCGGATTTGGCCTGGCCGCTTCCGGGCGTCATCGAGCAGGTCTTTCAAGGTCTTGTACGGGCTATCTCCTTTGGCCCAGATGATCCCGGGGTCAATTACCTGATTGATGATGAAAACCAGGGAATTCAGGTCAAAAGCCGCCTTCCGTTCCGGGTCCAGAATGATGGTGTTCAAAGCCGGCAGACTGGCGAAACCTAAAAAATAACCGTCGGGTTTTTGCCGGGCTGTTTCGGTCAAGCCAATCTGCGAGCCAGCCCCCACTCGATTCGTCACGACGATCGGCTGCCCCATTTTCTTTTCCGCAATTGCCGCGACGATACGGGCTCCCATATCCGTGGACCCGCCCGCCGGCCAGGGCACCTGGAGAATAATAGGCTTGGTGGGGTAATCCACGGTTTGAGCGCCGACCCAACCCGCTCCCCAAACGGAGCCAACAACCAACAGCATGCTGAAGATGACTCGCTTGATCATTTTTCCCCTCCTTGAAATGGAATGTAGGCTTCCTGTTGTTGTGAAAGAATACCTCATTGACTTTTGGTCCTCCCCCTCCTTCGATTCCCTGAATCATCGCATGGTGCATGGTTTAAGGATGGTCTAATCTATTTTGACGAGGCATGCCTCTTTTCTACCAAAAAATCACTCAAAGATAAAGTGCATATTTTCCACTACGTTCCTCTTCTATGTCCCCTTTCCACAAAAAGGGAAGTCAACGTAGTCAACCACGTCCCGCACTCCCCTTATATTGGCTTCAGCTTAGAATGATGATCTCCTCATGGGCCAAAGTATCTGCCGCGTATCGAATGGCGGCATGAATGTCGTCCATTGTAAGTTTGGGATAAGCCTCCATCAGGTCTGATTCCTTTGCTCCCTCGCTAAGCTTCCGAAGGATCAGTTCAACAGGAATCCGAGTCCCTCGAATGACTGGTTTTCCCATCATCACCTTTGGGTTAATCTCAATGCGATCAGTAATTGTCATCTCCAACCTCCTGTGGTCACTTCACAATCTTGCCATATCCAAGAGCAGGGCATCAAGAAAAAGCTTTTCTTCGCTATCCTTAGGATACAGAGGGGAAAGGGCATTGGCAAGGCGAAAATCAGAGGAGGCTTTTCTCTGGGGATTGAAGGGAGGGTAGCGAGCTTCCCGGTGAGCTTTAGAGCTATAGGAGCTTGGGGGACTAGGGCTTGCCCCTCGGTAAATCCGCTCGACGATCTATCCAAGAATCAAGCATTGTTTCCCGGAACTCCTGAAATCCGCCCCGATCAGTTGCTTCAAAACCTACGTCCTCGATCACCTTGGTAATTAAAGGAGCCGGATTGTGGGTAAGCGAGGATTAAAAGTGGCATTTGAACCAACGTCCCGTCCTTCCCCACATCTTTGCAGCGACCCTCGTAAGTCAATTCAGAACCTACGTCCCGGTCACACATGGTGCAAAGTTCCAGGAGCGTCTAATCTGGCTTGACGAGGCATGGCTCTTTTCCACCATAAAACCACTACGTCCCCTTTTTCGTACAGAGTGAACATATCGCACCTTCGGTGCGGGCTTTAAAGATCTTTGACATAACACAGGTC
>JASEHN010000045.1 GCA_030018715.1 Thermodesulfobacteriota bacterium
CCTGAAAAATCTGGATTCCGGGTCGCGCTGCGCTTGCCCGGAATGACGATTGAGCGTCAAATTTTGAGATTTGCAAGACCTCTAATAATAATTAATTTTAAATCAGCAATCCACATTCCGAAATAGTTATATTCCCTTCTTCCAGGTTTGCACTCTTTCCAACCCTTCTTTTAGCTTGGCTCCCTTCTCTGACAGCGCTCTGGCTTTTTCCCTTTCTTTTTCCACGGCCTCCGGTCGGGCCTTGTGCAGAAATTCTTCGTTGTGCAGTTTCAGACTCGTCCGGGCCATTTCTTCTTCTATTTTGGATATTTCTTTTTGAATTCGCTTCTCTTCATCATCAAGATTGATTAACCCCTTCAGGGGTAAAAATATCTCTATATCCCCAGAGATAGCCGTCGCTGAAGCTTTGGGCTTCTCGCCCTCAGACTGCCAGGAAATTTTCCCGGTACGGGCAAGGCTTGCTATGTAAATCTCATTCATCGTAAGAGCGCTAAGAGTTGCCCTTCTCTGGCAATGCATGACCACTTCCACCATCTTACCCGACGGAACGTTCAATTCACTGCGCAGATTGCGGATGGCTCCAATTACACCCATGACCAAATCCATCTCCGCCTCCGTATCCGGCTGTACTGCTCCTTCCTGAACTTTGGGGAACTCCGCCACCATGATCGACCCGGCATTGCCTGGAAGAGTCTGCCAGATTTCTTCGGTGATGAAGGGCATGAAAGGATGGAGGAGCCGGAGGGAGATGTCTAACACCCGCGCCAGAATATTCTGAGCCGCCCATTTTTGATCCGGATTTGTCTCTTGATAAAGCACCGGCTTGATCAGCTCGATGTACCAGTCACAAAATTCATGCCAGAGGAACTGGTAGATGGCCGAGGCCGCTTCATTGAACTTATAACTGTCCAGGCCCTGGCGGACTTCGCCAATGGTGCGATTCACCCGGCTTAATATCCAGCGGTCGGCCAGAGTTAATTCTACCTGGCCAATCTCCCGGTTAGGGTCGTATCCTTCTAAATTACTCAAGGTGAAGCGGGAAGCATTCCAGATTTTGTTGGCAAAATTCCTGTACCCGGCCAGGCGCTCTTCGGAGAGCCGCACGTCCCGCCCCTGGGCGGCAAAAGCAGATAGGGTAAAACGGAAAGCATCCGTGCCATACTTCTCAATAACCACCAGCGGGTCAACTACGTTGCCCCTGGACTTACTCATCTTCTGTCCCTCGGCGTCCCGGACCAGGGCATGAATATAAACATCCCTGAAAGGAACATCTCCCATGAACTTAATCCCCATCATCATCATCCGGGCCACCCAGAAAAAAAGAATGTCAAAACCCGTAACCAGGACGGAGGTCGGATAAAATACTTGTAGGTCTTTGGTCTTCTCCGGCCATCCTAATGTAGAAAAAGGCCAAAGAGCCGAGCTGAACCAGGTATCCAGAACGTCCTGATCTTGCTCCACCCGGGAGCTGGCGCAGGATGCGCACTGCGAGACCGGTTGAGCCGAAACCGTCACCTCCCGGCAATCGCTGCAATACCAGGCCGGAATCCTGTGGCCCCACCAGATCTGCCGGGAGATGCACCAGTCGCGGATATTATTCATCCATTCAAAATAAGTGGTTTCCCAGACCGCCGGGATGATCCGGGTTTTGCCTGTCTTTACCGCCTCGATGGCCGGGCGGGCCAGGGGTTCAGCGCGCACGAACCACTGCTTGGATACCGCCGGCTCGATAACCGTTTTGCAACGGTAACAGTGGCCCACGTTGTGGGTAAATGGCTCCATCTTTTTCAATAGATTCAAATCTTTCAGGTCTTTGACTACTTCCTTGCGGCATTGAAACCGTTGTTGACCAGAAAATTTCCCGGCCTGGGCATTCATCTTCCCGGCGTCATCGATCACCCGCAGTACATCCAGCCCGTGCCTCCGACCGATGTCGAAGTCATTTTGGTCATGGGCCGGAGTTACCTTCAGAGCGCCGGTGCCAAAATCCTGGGCAACATATCCGTCGGCAATTACCGGGATCTTCCGGTTCATCAGAGGCAGAATGACTTTTTGCCCGATAAATTTCATGTAGCGTTTATCTTCGGGATGTACGGCAACCGCGGTATCGCCGAGCATCGTTTCCGGACGGGTGGTAGCCACAATCAGGTACTCTTTAGACTCTTCCAGAGGATATTTGATGTAATAAAGGTGCCCTTGCTCCTGTTCGTGTTCCACTTCCAGGTCCGACAGCGCGGTCTGGCAGCGGGGGCACCAATTGATGATGTAGTCGCCCCGGTAAATCAGGCCATCCCGGAAAAGACGGACAAAAACTTCTTTCACCGCCTGGGAAAGCCCCTCGTCCATGGTGAATCTCTCGCGGCTCCAGTCGCAAGAGCTTCCCATTTTTTTCAACTGTCTGATAATCTGGCCGCCGAATTCCTGTTTCCACTTCCACACCCGTTCGATGAAGGCTTCCCGGCCTAATTTATGACGGTTGGTTCCTTCTTCGGCCAACTGTTTTTCCACTACGTTCTGGGTGGCGATCCCGGCATGGTCCGTTCCCGGCAGCCAGAGGGCGTTGAACCCATCCATGTGCTTGTATCGAGTCAGAACATCCTGCAGGGTATTGTTCAAAGCATGGCCCATATGCAAGGAGCCAGTTACATTGGGAGGGGGGATGACAATGGAAAAAGGCGGTCGATTGGAAAATTCATCCGCCCGAAAATAATTTTTATCTTCCCAGAACTGATACCACTTCTTTTCCGCTTGTTGAGGGTTATAAACTTTGTCCCGGTCTCTTATTTCTTTCTCTTTTTTCACGCCTTCTCCTCGGCCTCTGTTTTAAGCTTCTCGATCTCCTGCCGCAATATATCTTCGGCAATCCTGGGGAACATCTCCCCGGCCGCCCGCTCCAGGATACGAGCCCCTTCTGAGGCAAACCACCCTTTGGCTTTCACGTTCAACTCTTCGATCAGCACCCCGACCTTTTCCACCTGGGCCTGAAGCTTTTCAATCTCGTCCTGCAATATTTTTTCGGCAATCCCGGGAAGAAGCTCCCTTGCTCCTTGATTCAAAACCTCCGCCCCTTCTGAGCCGAGCCACTGTTCCGCTTTCACCTTCAGAGCTTCTTTTAGCGAACGGACCTCTTCAACCACTCCCTGAACCTTCTCGGTTTCCTTATCCAACACTTCTCTGGCAATCCGGGGAATGACCTCCCTCACCCCTTGGTTTAAAACTTGTAACCCTTCAGAATCAAGCCATTGCTGGGCGCCGGCGCTCAACGCTTCTTTTTCGGCCCGGACTTTTTCCACCTCCTCTTTGAGCTTCTCGATCTCCCTCCCGAATAATTCTTGGGCAATCCGGGGTATCATCTCCCGGCTGATTTGGTGCAAAACCTGGATTCCTTCTGTGGCCAGCCACCGTTCAGCTCTCGCGTTCAGCGCTTCCCGAAGAGACCGGATTTCTGATTCGTAATCATAGAATGAAGGCTTAGCCTGTTCAACTTCCCGGGGCTCATCCTTTGCTACGCTCTGTTCAATTACAGGGGCAGGGCTCTTTTCCCAATCTGGGATAGCCATTACGGGTGAAATGCCTTCTGGCGGGCTTTGCATAGCCTCTCGCTGATGGCTTTGCCCTTCTCCCGGTTCATCGGCTGGCCCGAAAGACGCCTTCTCTCCCTTTTTTTCTTCAGGCCTGGGGGATTCATCCACAACTTCGGTCAATTCGATGATTTCTTCTTTTTCGCCATTACTCATAAACCCTCCCCTGAAATTTTCCTGCAATTACCACAAAATATTCTAACAGTCAAGTAAGATGAACTCGTAAAAAGTCGGAAAATGCCCTTTTCCGTCATTCCGGCGGAAGCCGGAATCCAGTCCCGCTCAAAGCGGGATTCAAATACTTATAAATACCCTGGACTCCGGTTTTCACCGGAGTGACAACTTTTTACGAGATCATCAAGTAACTTAGTAGACAAAATGTTCACCGCAGAGTTCGCGGAGAACGCAGACAAGTTAAGTGCCTAAAGTGCCTAAAGTGAGCTAAAGTGCCTAAAGTTAAAAAAGGAAATTCCTATACTATGAAATTATAGAAAACGGCAAAAAAAGCTGTAAAAAATAGTTTTTCAAATAATCAGCCAGGGCTGAGGGAGGAAGATTTTTTCGTATAGTTTGAAGGCATAACGGTCAGTCATGCCGGCGATAAAGTCCACAATGGCCCGTTCCACCGGCTCATGGGAAAAGACTTCGCTAGCTTCCTTCCGGAATTCATCTTTCTTCTCTAAAAAATAGGCGTGGAGTTCCCGGATGATCTTTGCTGACTTGATGAAATCCCCATGAACCTCAGGCAGATCATAGACTCGTTCATACAGGAAATCCCGCAGTTTTAACGTTGCCTCCATGACCTCTTCGCTCAAGCCAATCTTCAAGGGATCAGATCCCTGGGCTTGCTCCAGGATGTCCCGCACCATGGAATCGATCCGCTGGCCATGCGACTCTCCCAGGCGCGCCGCACACCCCCGGGGAATATCCCGGGGGACAATCAGGCCGGCGCGCATGGCATCGTCAATATCATGATTGATGTAGGCAATGATGTCGGCGATGCGCACGAGTTTCCCTTCGTAGGTACAGGGCATATCCCCGGGGTCTTCCGGAATTACATCTCCTTTTCCTTTGGAATGTTTGAGAATTCCATCCCGCACCTCAAAAGTAAGATTGAGGCCCTTTCCTTCTTTTTCCAGAAAGTCCACCACTCTAAGGCTTTGCTCGGCATGATGAAATTTTTCCGGGCAGATCTCCTTAAGGACTTCCTCGCCGGCATGGCCAAACGGGGTGTGCCCCAGGTCGTGACCCAGAGCGATGGCTTCAGTCAGGTCTTCATTCAGGCCCAGAGCTTTGGCCAGGGTCCGGGCAATCTGGGAGACCTCCAGCGTATGGGTGAGGCGTGTGCGATAATGGTCGCCGGTCGGGCTCAACAAAACCTGGGTTTTGTGTTTTAGCCGACGGAAGGCTTTAGAGTGGATGATTCGGTCGCGGTCGTGCTGAAAGGCAGGGCGAATGCTGCACTCTTCTTCCGCAACCATCCTCCCCCGGCTCTGGGAGCTGAGCTTAGCAAAAGGGGATAAAAAATTTCTTTCCCGATCTTCAAGCATCTTCCGGATCATCATCATGTGCCCTCTGTGCCCTCAAGGGAGATAAAGTTGTGATTTGCAAAACCTTATGGATTAAGTTAATATCTCCGTATGAAAATTACCCTCTACCGTTACTTTATGAAAGAACTCCTAACTTCTTTTCTCCTCGGCCTGGTGGGATTTACCTTCATCTTACTCACCGGAAGGATTTTACAGCTTGCCGAGCTATTCGTCAACAAGGGGATTTCTCTGGTTTACATCTTAAGCCTACTTTACTACCTCCTGCCCTCTTTCCTCGTCCTGACCATTCCCATGGCCACGTTGTTATCGGTTATGTTGACTTTCAACCGTCTCTCCGGGGACAATGAAATCACCGCCATAAAAGCTTCCGGCGTGAGCTTGTACCAATTGACCCCTCCTGTCCTGGTTTTGGCCTTACTGACTTTTATGACCACGTCCGCCCTTTCCCTCTACTCCCTTCCCAAGGCTAACCAGGCTTCCCGCTCACTCCTTTTCGAGCTGGCCAGCACCAAGGCCCATGCCGGTATCCGGGAACGGGTATTCAATGATGATTTTGAGGGACTGGTCCTCTATGTCGAACGGGTTACCCCCAAAACCTTTCAATGGGAAAATGTCTTTATTTCCGACTCCCGGAATGCCGCCGAAGTCCATACCATCATTGCCCGCGAAGGAATGATCCTTTCCGATCCGCAAGAGCTTACGGTCACTTTGCAGCTCAAGAGCGGAGCTATTCATAAATTAGGGAAACAACCGGAGGTGTACCAGAAGGTCGATTTCAACACCTACAATCTCCGCCTGAATTTGAAGACCGGGTTAAAGGAGAAACAAAACAACGCAAAACATCCGGCCGACATGTCCTTGAGGGAGTTGAGCGAGGCTATTCAAGCCCTCCGCTCTAAAAAAGCCGATTCTAAGTTCCAGTGGATCAAGATCCATGAAAAATTTTCCATTCCCTTTGCCTGCCTGGTCTTTGGCGTCATCGGTATTCCCCTGGGAATCCAATCCCACGGCCGGCGGTCTGGTAAATCCATTGGTTTCGCTTGGTCCATCGGTGTCCTCCTGATTTACTATCTTTTGACCAATGGGGGCATATCCCTGGCAGAGCGGGGAGTCATTCTTCTGGAGGCCGGCATGTGGTTTCCCAACGCCATTTTCCTTTGCTGCGGTCTTTACCTTTTAATCAAGGCTGCCAATGAATCTCCGGTCCTTCTGATGGTCTGGCTCAACAAAGGGATCGATCGACTCCGCAAGAGCTGGAGCGACTCCCCGGAACCCCAGGAACGGAGACCCGCCGAATGAAAATATTTACTCGCTATCTGGTCAGGGAATTTTTGCAAAATTTTTTCTTGGGGCTGGCGGCTTTCACCGCCATCTATTTGATTGTGGAATTTTTTGAACGAATTAACGCCTTCCTGCACAACCAGGCCACTCTAAAAATGATGGGGGCGTATTTTTTGAACAAAATCCCTTCCATCCTCTTCCAGGTGGCTCCGCCCTCCATTTTGCTTTCTTCCATCGTTACCCTGGGTCTCATGTCCAGGCATAACGAAATTATGGCCATGAAATCCGGGGGTATCAGCTTGCGGCGTATTACCTTGCCCATCCTGGGGATAGTCATGATCCTCTATTTCGTCCTGCTGGGGATGAGCGAGTTTATCGTACCGTCAGCCAACCAGAATGTCCGCAGCATCTTTGATTGGATAATTCACAAAAAAAAGCCCGTGGCTACTTTTAAGCAAAACCAGCTCTGGATTCATACCCATCAGGCCATCTTCAATATCCAGCTTTATCACCCGGAGCGTGATTTTCTGGAAGGGATTACTCTATACCGTTTTGATCAGAACTTCCAGGTCATGGAGAGGGTGGATGCCCGCAGCGCCCGCTGGCAGGATGGCCGCTGGATATTCTCCGAGGCTTCGGTAACATCTTTTACTTCCACAGGTTTCCCCGTCCGTAAAAAATATTCCGAGATCATCCTGGCCCTGCCGGAAACTCCTGACAACTTCCGCATTGCCGAGAAGAACCCCGACGAGATGAATTACCGGGATCTGAGGGATTATGTGCGCAAGATCGAGCGGGACGGATACAACGCCACGAAATATCGCTGTGCCATGCACGCCATCTTTTCTTTTCCCTTCATCGGGGTAATCATGGCGTTTTTGGGAATTCCCATCGCCTTAAGGAAGGAACGGGGAGCGGGGATTGCTCTGGGCGTAGGCTTGAGCATCCTGATCAGTTTTGCTTATCTGGTAGCCTTTTCCTTCAGTCTGGAGCTCGGTAAGGCCGGGACTATTCCGCCTTTCCTTTCCGCCTGGCTGGGTAATTTTATCTTTGCCCTGGTGGGAGTTTACCTTTTCCTTTCCGTCCGCCACTGAGGTGTGATTCGTGTTCAGTGTTAAGTACTGGTTACAGGGGGTAGGGTGTTGCGTATTGGGAAAAGCATATAGCTCTTACGCCTTGCGCCTTACGTCTTCTTTTTTATGTTCCCATCTCCCAGGAGCTGAGGTATTTTTTCTGCGCATCCGTGAGAATATCGATCTTGATGCCCATGGAATCCAATTTCAACCGGGCGATCTCCTGGTCAATTGCCGGGGGAACGCCATATACTTTCTTGGCCAGCGTTTCTTTGGTCATCACCAGAAATTCAGCGGATAGAGCCTGGTTGGCAAAGCTCATATCCATCACACTGGCAGGATGCCCTTCGGCCGCGGCCAGGTTGATCAGCCTCCCCTCCCCTAAGAGATAAATTCTTCTGCCGTTTTCCAGGCTGAATTCCTCCACAAAATCCCTTATGGGGCGCTTCTCCCGGGAAAGCCGGGCCAAAGCCTCCAGGTCAATTTCCACGTTGAAGTGTCCGGAATTAGCAACAATGGCTCCATCTTTCATCTTAAGGAAATGTTCTTCGCGGATGACCTGAAGGTTGCCGGTTAGGGTACAGAAAAAATCCCCCAGGGGGGCTGCTTCGGACATGGGCATCACCCGGAATCCATCCATCACAGCCTCTAAGGATTTCAGCGGGTCCACTTCGGTAATTATCACGTTCGCTCCCATGCCCTGAGCGCGCATGGCCACTCCCCGACCGCACCATCCATAGCCGCAGACCACGAAGACACTCCCGGCCAGCAACCGGTTTGTGGCCCGGATGATCCCGTCAATCGTGGATTGTCCGGTGCCATATCGATTGTCGAAGAAATGTTTGGTGTTGGCGTCATTTACGGCGATGATTGGGTATTGCAATATTCCTTTTTCGGCCATGGACCTAAGACGGATTACGCCGGTGGTGGTCTCCTCCGTTCCCCCTATCATGCCCGGGAGAAGTTCCTGGCGTCCGGTGTGCAGGGTGGATACCAGGTCGGCGCCGTCATCCATGGTCACCGTTGGCTTAAAATCCAAGACCGAATGAATATGCTTATAATAGGTCTGGTTGTCTTCCCCTTTTATGGCAAAGACTGAGATCTCCAGTATTTTGGCCAGAAAGGCGGCCACATCATCCTGGGTGCTGAGCGGGTTGGAAGCGCACAGGCTCACTTCAGCCCCGCCGGCTTTTAAAGTCTGCATTAAGGCCGCAGTTTCAGTGGTCACATGCAAGCAGGCAGCCAGACGGATCCCTTTTAGAGGTTTTTCTCTGGCGAACTGTTTCTGGATGAGCTGCAGGACAGGCATGGACTTTACCGCCCACTCCACTCGCAGCCTGCCTTTTTCTGCCAAATTTGGGTCTTTGATGTCGTAGTCCACAATTTCCTCTCATTTATAGGACGCAGATTTTCGCAGATCAACTACGCCTCGCGCTCTCATGCTTTACGTTTTTTTGATCCTGATAATCTGCGTTTATCTGCGTCCAAATATTTTTTTAAAGTTTAGCGGCCTGGCGCAGCGTATCGGCCATGTCCGTCCGCTCCCAGGTGAAGTCAGGGTCGTTTCGCCCGAAATGGCCGCAGCACGCCGTCTTCTTATAGATTGGCCGGAGCAGGTTTAAATAACGAATGATCGGAGCCGGTCTGAGATCAAAATGTTTCCGGACGAGCTTGGCAATATCATCCGGCGTAATCTTCCAGGTTCCGCCGGTGTCGATCATTACCGAAACTGGTTCGGCCACGCCGATGGCGTAAGCGATTTGTACTTCCACTTTTTCGGCCAGGCCTGCGGCAATAATGTTTTTGGCCACGTACCGGGCCATGTAGGAGCCGCTGCGGTCCACCTTGGAAGGGTCTTTGCCGGAAAAAGCCCCTCCGCCATGACTTCCTATTCCGCCATACGTATCCACGATGATTTTCCGGCCGGTCATTCCGCAATCACATTTCGGCCCGCCGATAACGAATCGCCCGGTGGTATTGATTAAATATTTTGTATTTTTATCCAGGTATTCAGCGGGGATGACTTTTTTGATAACCTCTTCGATTAATCCTTCCCGCAGGGCGGAGTATTGCACTTCCGGCGTATGCTGAGCGGCCAGAACCACCGCATCCACCCGAATGGCTTTCCCGTTTATATACTGAATGGTTACCTGGGATTTTCCGTCGGGCCGGAGAAAATTCAGGATATTTTTTTTGCGCGCCTCGGCCATCCGGGCACACAGCCTGTGGGCAAAGAGGATAGGCATGGGCATCATCTCCGGGGTCTCGTTGCAGGCATATCCAAACATCAGGCCTTGATCTCCGGCCCCCTGTTCGTGATCCGGCCGATCATCCACTCCCAGGGCAATGTCCGGTGACTGGCGGTCGATGGTGGTAAGCACGGCGCACGTCTCCCAGTCAAAGCCCATGGATGAGTCGTTGTATCCGATTTCTTTGATGGTCTCCCGGACAATGTCAGGCATGTGCACGTAGCAGGAAGTGGTGATCTCCCCGGCGATCATGGCCAGCCCTGTGGTCACCAATGTTTCGCAAGCCACTCTCGCCTTAGGATCCTCCGCGATGATGGCATCTAAAATGCCGTCCGAGATCTGGTCCGCTACTTTATCCGGGTGGCCTTCAGTGACCGACTCGGATGTGAACAGGAAATCTGTCATCCCCATAGCTCTTTACTCTGCCTCCTTATGATTCATTGAACAGCAACCCTGGAATTATATTTTTCCCTGAACTCTTCAGGGAATTTTTTTCTCAAGCTGGCATATACCAATTCTTCGATTTCTTCCGGAGTGGAAAGGTTCAGAGAGGCGTTGACCAAGCTCTTACATTCCCGCAAGGTGTAGGCCCGAAGAATCTTTTTCACCCGGAAGATAGAGAGAACATTCATGGATAGTTCATCCAGCTCCAGCCCCAGAAGAATGGGCACATAGAGCGGTTCTCCAGCCATTTCTCCACACATGGCCACCTTGATTCCGGCCCCGTGTGCGGCTTTCACCACCTCTTTGACCAAACGCAGAATGGCCGGGTGCAGGGGTTCGTAGAGGTGGGTGACCGACTCGTTTACCCGGTCGATGGCCAAAGAATACTGGATCAGGTCATTGGTCCCTATACTGAAAAAATCTACTTCTTTTGCCAATATATCAGCGATGGTCACGGCCGAAGGAACCTCGATCATAATCCCGATTTCCATCTGGGGATCAAAAGGAATACCTTCAGCCGTTAAGCTCAAACGGACTTCATTGAGGATTTTTTTCACCTCCCGGATCTCGGTGGCGCCTGAGATCATGGGAACCATTAGTTTCACCTTCCCGTAGGCGCTGGATCGCAGAATGGCCCGGAGCTGAACTTTGAAGATGTCCACTTCCTTCAGGCTGAAACGAACCGCCCGCAGGCCCATTGCCGGGTTCATCTCTTCGGCCAGATCCATGTGCGACATGAATTTGTCCCCCCCGATGTCCAGGGTCCGGATTACCGCCGAATGAGGATAAGTTGCTTCGACTACTTTTTTGTAAGCCTGGAAGTGATCTTCCTCCGAGGGCAAATCTTTGCGGTTCAAATACAAATATTCCGTGCGGTACAGGCCGATTCCCTCCGCCCCATGCTGCAATACCGAAGGAATCTCCTCCACGAGCTCTATGTTCGCCAGAACCCTCACCCGATATCCATCGAGGGTTTCTGCCGGCAGGTCGCGGTACTGGAAGAGCTCCCGCTCCATCTTCTGATGAGCTCGCTGTCGCTCCTGATACTCCTGCATGATCTCCGGGCTGGGGTTCACCACCACCACCCCGGTGAGACCGTCCACGATCAATGTATCTCCCGTGTTTATGTGGTGGGTGGCCGTTTCCGAACCAACAACTGCGGGGATTTCCAGGGAGCGGGCCATGATCGCCGTGTGAGAGGTTTTCCCGCCCATATCTGTAACAAAGGCTGTTACTTTGTCCTTTACCATCTGGGCCGTATCTGCCGGAGAGAGATCGTGGGCGACAATGATCACTTCTTCCTTGATCTGGGATATCGTCTCCTTATCTTTGCCCATCAGATTGCGGAGAATCCTCTCCCCGATGTAGTCTATGTCTGTCTTCCGGCTCTTTAAGTACTCGTCATCGATGTTGTTAAAAACCTTGCGCACGCGCTCCAGGTTGATCTTTAGCGCCCATTCGGCATTGATCCAGCTTTGCTTAATGGTCTTCTCTGTGTTCTCGATCAGATTTTTATCTTCTAAGAGAAGAAGGTGGACGTCGAGAATGTAGGTAGGGCCGGCAACATCTTCATGAAGAAGTTTTTCCTTGGCCAGGCGCAGTTGCTTCTTCGACTCTTCGACCGCTTCCCGAAAACGGGCTACTTCTTGAAGAATCTGGGGTTCCGGAATAACCCTGGCCGGGGCTTCTATCTTTCCCCGGTCCAATAGGTAGGCTTTTCCTATGATGATTGCCGGGGTCACCCCGATTCCTTTGATAAATTGGGTTTTTTTCATTTCGCGTTTGAACATATCGCACCTTCGGTGCGGGCTTTAAAGATCTTTGACATAACACAG
>JASEHN010000632.1 GCA_030018715.1 Thermodesulfobacteriota bacterium
CCTCCCTGCACTTGCTGATCCAGTCCGAGCTGAGCATTTATGGGCCTCATCAATGATGACCAAGTCCCATCGTTGCTGCCAAATGCGCTCCCGTACGTCGTCCTGCTTGGCATAGTCAAGTGAGGCGATCACCTGATTAGATCGCTGCCACGGATTGGAGAGCTGCTGCTGGTCAACAGCGGCAAAGATGATGTCGAATGTTTCACCGAACCATCGCTGCATCTCATCCTGCCATTGGATGGTTAGCGGTGCTGGGCAAAGTATCAGCACTCGGTCAATGGCTTCCCGGAGTTTTAGCTCTTTGATGAGCAGTCCAGCCATAATTGTTTTACCGGCGCCCGGATCGTCGGCAAGCAGGAATCGCAGGCAAGGCTGCGGAAGCATCTTCTGGTACACAGCCTCAATTTGGTGTGGTAGGGTACGGATGCCTGAGAGACTTACCGCGAACTGACGGTCATGAGCATAGGCAAGGCGGATGCGGGCCGATTCGACCAGGAGTGCCAAATCGTGAGAGTTAACCAACCGAAGCGTTTGAGGAGCACCGCCAATTTTAGCCAAGGACTCGGCTTCCTCAGCGGAAATTACAACCTCATCGAGGGTACCATCTGGAAGACGAACTCGGCACTCGTAACCCGAGCCCAAGCTGCGAACTGCCTCGATGACCACCGGGACATCAAAGTGTCCTGGCATACCCACCGGTTGCCCTAGAGGAAGAGTGATCGGAGTTTCATCCATGCCCTTTCCTCGATGTTAATGCAAATTCTGGATATAACGTACTTATCCTAAAGTCCTGCTTCTGGGTTTAGAGGCCAAAGGTCAGAAATACAATACTCAGCACAATCACCCTAGAAAAACTATAAGTTCTTGGTTTTAGGGGACAAGCCCATTCTAAAGGGCTCCTTGGTTATACCACTAAAGGAATATTGAGCAAGGCTCTTATTTAGATCCTCCCGCGCCAATCTCTTTAAAATATCCGGCTCCAAGACCTGGCATTCAGGGCCAAAGCTCAGGACCCAGCGTCTGATCTCGTCGAGGCCGGCTACTCGGAAGGTTATCTCTAGACCGCCGTCTGGGAGCTTGGTGACCTTCTGGCTCTCATGCCAGATCTTCTCTCCTACCCATCGGGCCCAGTCAGGGGAGATTCGGACTTTTACCGTGTAAAGCTCATCATGCATCACTTTGAAGCTATGGCGGATGAAGTCATCCTGCCTTCTCACGCCAAGGCGCAAAGAAGGCCAAGGACTGCTTTGGCAATTCTTATCGCCTCCCATATGCTGCACGCTTTTCCCGCAGCTGAAAGCCAATTTTCTTTTGCCCGGCAGCGGGTGGGGTCATCAACTGTTGAATTGCCGACACGAGAGATCGAATTGCCTCATCATGGGTTTCAATATTGCTTTCCAACTCGGCCAGCCTATCAGCCAAAGCTTTATGAGTCGATAATATTTCACGGAGTCTAACGAAAGCCCGGACCACAAAAACACTAACCTCGATAGCCCGCGGCGTATTGAGAACGGCGGCCAACATGATCGCCCCATGCTCAGTGAAAGCATAGGGATGGGTGGGAGAAAATTTCAGGTTTGCCAGGTGGTCGCATTTTGCGACCACCTCCGTCTTTTCTGGGGCGTTAAACTGAAACATAAAATCTTCCGGGAATCGGTCCCGATTCCGTTTCACCTGTTCGTTCAATCGTTTGGTAGAAACGCCATAGAGTTGTGCGAGGTCAGCATCCAGCATCACCTTCTTCCCACGGATTAAAAGGATCAATTGCTGTATCTGTTCGATCTTTATGGGCAATCCCATCTGTCATTCCTTTTCCATCAGGTTACGTAACGTTTGCGTTTGAGGGCCGCATCTTTATTCTTGACAATCTTGTCTCCATCCATGAGTTTTGATTCCTAAGTCAAACCGCCCTAATCTCCTTCATAACTTTTCCCCCCGCCAAGGCGCAAGAACGCAAAGACAGTTCCATCGAAGATCCCATTATTATTTTATTAATCGAATACAGTGGGGTCAAAAGAATCTTAAGAGAGGGGAACAGCAGTCTAAAAATATCGCTTGGCGCTCTTTGCGCCTTTGAATGGCTTTGGGCCTGGAGGGCTAACTGATCACCGCGCATTCTCATTCCCCGCTTCTTGGAAGGCCTGGGCTTAAAATCCAGGGAAAGGGTTGTAGGGGAAATCCGGAATTTAGCGCATAATAACAAAAACCCTTGATCAGGTCAAACCATTA
>JASEHN010000633.1 GCA_030018715.1 Thermodesulfobacteriota bacterium
TCCCCCTTTGAAAAAGGGGGATTAAGGGGGATTTCATGCCGATTCTTTATATTTTGTGGATTTTTGAACTCTGTTTTTCATAAGGCTAAACAGTTACTATTTTGGAATTTTGACTTTGTTTCGTCCCGCCTTTGGCGGGATTCGATATTAGAATTTAAAATTTTTGGGGAGGTGAGGAAGATGGGTGGAGCAGAATTGATCGGGAAAGAGGAACAGGCAGCCGTCTCTGAGGTTATTGAACGGGGTGTACTTTTCCGCTACGGGTTCAATGAAAAAAGAAAGAATATCTTTCGGGTGCTGGAGTTTGAGGCAAAGTTCAATCAGTATATGGGCTGTGCTTATTCTCTGGGAGTTGCCTCCGGTTCGGCGGCCTTGCGCGTGGCCTTAGCCGCGCTTAACCTTAAACGGGGGGATGAAGTCATCACCCAATCTTTCACTTTTGTGGCCACGATTGAAGCCATCCTGGAGGCCGGCGGCGTCCCCATCTTAACTGAAGTGGATAAATCTTTGAACATGGACCCCCGGGACCTTGAGGCCAGAATCACCGAAAAAACCCGGGTGATCATCCCCGTGCACATGCTCGGGGTTCCGGCCCGGATGGATGAGATCATGGCCATCGCCCGCAAGCGCAATATCCCCGTTCTGGAGGATTCCTGTCAGGCCTGCGGGTCGAGCTACCGGGGCAAAAAGACCGGAACCATGGGGGCCATGGGGACTTATAGTTTCGATTATGTGAAGACCCTGACTACAGGAGAGGGGGGCATGGTCGTTACTAATGATAAGAGAGTTTACGACCTGGCCTGTTATTATCACGACCACGGGCATGAGCATAATCCGGAGCTCCCGCGGGGTGAAGATTCGCACAGCATTACGGGGTTCAACTACCGGATGAACGAAATCCAGGGGGCGATGGGGATTGTGCAACTGGAACGTCTGGACTTTGTCCTGACTGAACACCGGAAGCATAAAGCCCGGATAAAAAAGGCCATCGCGGAAATTCCCGGGATAGAATTTCGCGACTTACCTGATCCGGACGGCGACGGCGGGGATACCTTAGCCTTCTTCCTCGGCGATGCCAGCACAGCCAGGGCATTCAATGCTTTCCTGGCCAGGGAGAAAGTTGACACTAAGATCCTTCCTTCGGCTATGAACTGGCATTTTGTAGGGAACTGGAACCATATCATTCAATATTGTCCGCCTTACCGCGTGGATGCCTGGCCGCAATCCGAGGCCTTGCTGAAACGGGCAATCGCTCTGCCCATATCCGTGCGCATGAGCGATGAACAAATTTCCAGGGTTATCGAAGGGGTGCGACGGGCGGCGAAAGAAGTATTTTAAGGGATTCACAGCAGGGATCGCCGAGACCGCGTTCTCTTAGCTCTCTGCGGTGAAAAATAAAAGATATGAAAATTTACGGCATTATCCCCGCGCGATATGGATCGACCAGGCTTCCGGCAAAGGCTTTGGCAGACATTGCCGGAAAACCCATGATCCAGCGGGTTTACGAACGAGCCGGGCAGTCTTCCTCCCTGGATCGCCTAACTGTGGCTACGGATGACGAACGCATCTACGAGCGAGTAAAATCATTCGGCGGCGAAGCCTTGATGACTTCGCCTGCCCATCCCTCGGGGACAGACCGGGTATGTGAAGCAGCTAAGCTCCTAAGAGTGCAGGAGGAGGACCTGATTGTTAACATCCAGGGGGACCAGCCGCTCTTCGAACCGGGGATGATCGACGAAGTTGTCAGTCCATTCCGGGATGACCAAAATCTAAATATGGGCGCCCTGGTGCACCCCATACGTTCTCCCGAGGACCTGGCCAATCCCAGCGTGGTGAAAGTGGTGTTTGACAAGATGGGTTTTGCCCTGTACTTTTCCCGTTCGCCCATGCCCTATGTCATATCCCCTTCTGCGGATTCACGCTATTATAAACACATCGGTCCTTATGCTTACCGGATGGAATTTTTGCTGAAGTTTACCCAGATGGAAAGAGGTATGCTGGAGCAATGGGAATCCCTGGAGCAGTTGAGAGCTTTGGAAAACGGTTACCGCATCAAGGTTGTTGAGACGAAATTTGATTCCCAGGAAGTAGATACTCCCGAAGACCTTGAGAAAGTTCGTAACATAATGAAACGTGGGTAGTGAGTAGGAAGTTTCGCAACAAATTATCGTTTTGATCCGCCTCAGGCGGACCAAAAATCCCTCCCGACCTCCCTTTTCCCTCCG
>JASEHN010000634.1:0-1260 GCA_030018715.1 Thermodesulfobacteriota bacterium
TGAAGGCCCCAAAAAAGTTGCGATGTTTCGCAATACCGGGATGATGATCAAAGAAAAGGGCCACTTCAGAACCACAGTAAAATTTGAAGGAGTTTTTGAGGCTCAGGGAGACCCCCTCAATGAAAAGCTTCGTTCTTTAGAGCCGCCAGGGCATGACGATTGGGAGCCGGATAGGTGCGACGACCCTGAAGAAGTCGACCAGGCCAAAAGCTTCCTTAAAAAGCTTAATAAATGGATAAATGATTGCGTTAAGCAAGTCATACAAGCGGAACAACTAGAACAAGTCGATGCCGTGGGCATTGGTCGATTTTTGCCTGATGATCTGGACCAGGATCAACCCTTCGACCAGGATAAAAGCCAAACAGAGCCGGTGAAAGGCGAAATTGAAGAACTAAGGTCTCGACCGCCCGGGCAAGAGGCGGTTCGCCCAGAGGGTGGCCAATCTGGACCTGCAGGCGAAGGCGAGGCCCTACTATTGAATTTGGCGGTACCAGAAATGCCGGCGGTGGCGGGGAACCCCATACTGGCGGCAGTGGTGGGGGTGAGGGGGAAGGGGACCAGGGAGCTGCTCCTGGTTCCGGCGGGAGACGGACTACTCCTAAGAAGCCCCTCTCTCTTGAACGAGTGAGGACTTACTGCATCGATAGCGCAAATGCCATCTACCGCCTGGTTCTTGTGCCGAAGGAGAGCGGGGCCGCTAGAATAGGGATCAACTATGTTGGAGAAGAAGGATGGGAGGGAGCTAAAGTTCTCTCTGCTCGATTTGTGGATTCTGGAGAGCAGATTGCCGTGGACTCTCAAGGCAGAATTGGACCGCTGATTCTTGAAAAAGGCGAGCGCTATATTATGGAGGTTAATATGAAAGAGCGCCTGCGGTGCGCTCTGGGGGTCGCCGCCGATGCAGATTAATTATCGCTCCTTTCCACATCCGGTTCTCTCGCCATTTTCGGATGATATCACTGACTCCGCTTTCCAATGCGCAGTTAAGCCTGCACAAGAGGGGCACGAGTATAAATTTGAAGTCGTATCCCACGTAAGCAATGAAGAGCTTGCAAATCTAATTGATGCCGAAGACGCCGCATACGCAGTCCATGTAGAGTGCCCTGCCACTCGATATCGCAATCTATGGAGGTTCTCCGACAGCAGCTACGTGTTCCGCATCCCGGTGGATTCACTGGAAGGCAGGGTTCAAGTTTGCGCTTTTATTCTCGCTGTGAAAGATATTTCTCAATATACAAATTCTGGGTTCCATTCAGACTA
>JASEHN010000634.1:1270-2223 GCA_030018715.1 Thermodesulfobacteriota bacterium
CGAGGGAATGGGTTTTGGGGTCCGACGCGGCGATATTTTGGCGGTCGATGAAAACAAAACATTTGTCATAGAGCGCCAGGACACATTGCGCCAAATTCCATCAATTTTTACCATTACCGCTAACTTGAGCCTCGACCCGCCCGCGATCGATGTCGAGTTAATGGAGCACAAAATCGTGATTAAATTGTCTCCTGAAAACTATAATAGGTATCTGCAGCTTAGGCAGGATGCCAACCTTAGGCCCCTCCTGAACGCCGCAATAGTTTTACCGGCTCTGGTCTATGTTTTAGATCAGATCAACCCGGAAAGATGTTCTCCGGAGGAATTAGGCGAGCGAGAAGATCAGAAGTGGTTCCGCGTGTTGCGGAGGAAGCTTGAAGAGCGGGGGGTACGGCTTGACAGCGAACAGGGGTTTAGGGGGGAAACGGCCGTAAACTTGGCTTCTCGTCTGATCGGCAACCCGCTATCTGCCGGGATAGAATCAATTCTGAGCCTTGTAGAAAACGAAGATTAGCAAGGTGGGGTTCCATGAAAACAAACTACTTTAAGCAGAGCAATCTCGAAGCTTTAAAAGCCAATATTGACGGCAATCTCAAGCGCTACCAAAGCCCTGCACCTTGGCTGGATGAAGTCTTTCCTGACGGCTCCTATTCACTAGAGGCGGACATTCCAGGAGCAGAAGGGCTGGAATTGATATTGCCGGAAAGCGGCAGGCTTTATGATTTGGAAAACACTAGGCGCGTTTACAGCACGCTTAAGCACTTGGACCGCGTCCAGGCGACAGATGAGCGGCTGTGGGCATATATGACGCATGTGTATTATTGGCAGTATATGCGGTGCAGGTGGCCAGTTGAGGGGAAAAACAAGCCGGCGGACTTCTTGAGAGAGCGCTACTTTTTCACTTCAAACCGAGATAGGGCTCTGACTCGAAATGGGATGGCAAGACTTTGGTG